>JAYTQW010000148.1:0-4003 GCA_043746535.1 Rhodospirillales bacterium | reverse complement strand
CAGGTCGCCGGCGGCGCCAACGTGGTCTGTTTCACCACCGGGCGCGGCAGCGTGTTCGGCTGCAAGCCGGCGCCCTCGATCAAGCTGGCCACCAACACGCCGATGTTCCTCCGCATGGAGGACGACATGGACATCAACTGCGGCACCGTGCTGGACGGCGACGAGAGCGTGCAGGAGTGCGGCGCGCGCATCTTCGATCACATCCTGCGCACCGCCTCCGGCGAGCCGACCAAGAGCGAGCTGTTCGACTTCGGCGCGGCGGAGTTCGCGCCGTGGCCGATCGGCGCGGTGATGTAGCGGCTGCTGGCCGGCTGGCCGAACCGGTCCGTTGCGGCTGGCGTGTCTGCCCTGTGTGTGTGTCCGTCGCCGCCGGGACTGGATCGGAGAGAGCAGGGTGCGGCGGTATCGTGACTTCCCACCCGGCGCGCGCACCGGGCGGGAAGCCTACCCTTCTGTCCGAAACAAATCGATCCCGCAAAACAAATCGATCCCGCAAACAGTAGGCAGGACACGCATCGCCGGCGTCGGATGCAAGAGGCCGCGCTGGAGTGCCGGTGATCCGTCACGCCAGCGGCTTGCCCTGTACGAGGCCTACCAGCGACTTGCCCTGTACGAGGCCTATGCGTACGAGGCCTATGCGGCCGCCGCGACCTCGGGCGAGAACTCGGCGGTGAAGGCCGCTAGGGTCTTTTGGCCCTGGTCGATGGCGGAGGTTCCACCGGCCATGCTCACGGTGACGTCGGTGATGCCGATGAAGCCGAGAATCTGCTTCAGGTACGGCGTGGCGACGTTGTGCGCCTCGGTGTAGGCACCGGGGCCATACTGCCCGCCCGAGGTCATGATCACGGTGGCCGTCTTGCCGTGGACGAGTCCCTCGTAGTTCTGGTTGAAGGTCACGCCGAGGCGGACGATGTGGTCGATATACGCCTTCAGGATCGCCGGGATCGAGAAGTTGTACATCGGCGTGCCGATGACGATGTGATCGGCCGCCATGATCTCGGCGATCAGGTCGTCGGACACCTTAATGGCGGCCTTGACCTCGGGGCTGTGCTGCTCGGGCGGGGTATAGGCGCCGCCGATCCACGGCAGGTCGACGAACGGCAGGTCGGTCTTCCAGAGATCGCGCACGACCACGGTGCCGCCGGCATGTTTGGCCGTCCAGGCATCGGTGAACGCGGCGGTCAGCTTGCGCGAGGTCGAGTACTCACGGCGCGGGCTGCTGTCGATGACGAGAAGATTCGGCATGGCGTCCTCCTGATTGGCACCCGCATCTGCGCCACCGCCATTGCGTTGGCAAGTGCCGCCGGCATCCGGCCGATGGATGTGCGGACATACCGGAAATGGATTGTTCGACACCCGCCATGCGCCGGTACAAGCCCTGAATCGCGTATCGAAGGAAAGCCGAACCATGCCTGAGCAGCAGGTCATTCTCGTTACCGGCGCCGGGTCGGGGATCGGTCGCGCCGTGGCGCAGGTGTTGGCGCGCGCAGGCCACTGCGTCTATGCCACCATGCGTCTTGGCACCGAGCAGGGCCGCGCGCGCGGCGAGGCGGCACGGGCGTTCGCAGCCGATGCGGGTGTGGCGCTGCATGTCGTCGAGATGGACGTATTGTCCGAGCCGAGCTGCCGGGCGGCGGTCGACCAGATCCTGGCCGAGCAGGGGCGGCTCGACGTGGTCGTGAACAACGCCGGGATGCTGATGGTCGGCATGTGCGAGGCGTTCACGCCCGACCAGGTCGCCCAGATCTTCGACACCAATGCGATCTCGTGGCTGCGCGTCAATCGCGCGGCGCTGCCGGTGATGCGGCGGCAGCGTCGCGGCGTGCTGGTCTATATCAGCAGCACGACGGCCCACATCTTCGAGCCGTTCATGGGTCCATACGTCGCCAGCAAGGTGGCCGGCGAGGCGTTGGCCGAGGTGATGGCGTTCGAGGCCAGCCGCTTCGGCATCGAGAGCGTGATCGTGGTGCCGGGTGCGTTCACCTCCGGGACCGAGCATTTCGCGCACGCCGACACGCCGGCGAACGTCGCGGTGGTGGCGCAGTATGGCGACCTGCCGAAGGTGTTCGACACGCTCGGCGGCAGGTTGGAGGCGATCGACGCGGCGAACGGCGGGGCGCTTGACGTCGCCGCTGTCGGGGAGGCGGTGGCCCGGGTGCTCGACCTGCCCCACGGAGAGCGGCCGTTGCGGGTGCTGGTTGATGGACAGAACAAGGGCGTCGAGGAGCTGATCGCCCTGCATCGGACCAAGCAGGACACGTTCTTCAGGCAGTTGGGCATCGAGGACATGGTCCGGATTCCCAGGCAGGCGCGGTGAGACCGGGGCTGGCCGGTGGCCAGCGAAGCCGCGCAGCCGCGAAACCAGATCTGGCGGGATGCGTGTCGATCAAAGCATCGAACGCCACCGACGGATAAGGTCGATGCCGTGTAGATCCATAGCGTGGATGGATAGTTATGCGACATCGATACGATTTTAATCATTCCGGACAAGCGCGTATGCAGGCCAGCATGGCGGTGCGCCGGATCATCAGGGAGCGCAGGAAAGTTCATGAGTGACTCATCAGATGCGGCGATCATCGCCGGCGTGAGCGACAGCGACCGCTTGTTGATCGAGACGCTGTACGGGGCGTTCAGCGCCGGACAGGTCGATCTGCTCGACGACGCTGTCACCCCTAACTGGCAGGACATCCCGCTGGCACCGGGTCAGGCGCCGGGGCGCGAGGGCATGAAGGTGCTCATCAACGGCTTCCTCGCGGCTTTCCCGGATGCCAAGATCACCGTGCGCGAGATGATCGGGGCCGGTGGGCGGGTGGCCGTGCGGGCCGAGATCACCGGGACGCACCGGGGCGAGTGGTTCGGCATCCCCGCGAGCGGCAAGGCCTTCGTGTTGCCGATCCACGAGTTCCACATCATCGAGAACGGCCGTCTGACGCAGACGCGGCACATGGAGGATTGGCTGGGCTGGATGTTCCAGGTCGGCGCCTGGCCCCCCGGCGCGAACTGAGCGCAGTCGCCGGCCCGTCTCGGAGCCGCCACGCACCGGACATTGCGGCGCACTGAGCATGGCGGCTCCGGGTGTGGCGGGCGGCGTCACAATCCCTGGTCCCACGGCGGCGGCTCCGGCCCGAACCGCGCGGCCAGGAACTCGATCATGGCCCGCAGCTTCGCCGGCAACGGGCCGATCCACTGGGCGCCGAACGATACCGGCATGCTCATGCGGAGCAGGCCGCCGCCACCTGCCCGGCGGCGGTGGCCTGCTCCGCTTCCGGCAAGCCGATCAAGAGCGAGCTGTCCGACTTCGGCGCGGCGGAGTTCGCGCCGTGGCCGATCGGCGCGGTGATGTAGGTGGCAGAGAGCCGCCGAATCCAGCAAAGTCAGACATTCGGATGAGCTGCCATGCTGCCGGCGGCGGGCATCGATGCCGTCGGCTTCCCATATCTTGTGCAGTGCAGAAGGTCCGATGCCGATGGTCAGCTACCGCAGCCTGTTGCCGATCGAGACCGAGCGGATCGCGGCGCACCTTGCCAGGTTGCCGCCGGACGACCGCAGGTGGCGCTTCTTCGGCCAGCTCAGCGGCGAGGCGGCGGCGCTGCATGCGCGCCAGATCGACTGGCGGCATACCGTGGCCATCGGCGCGTTCGAGCATGGCGTGCTGCGTGGCGTGGCGGAATTGAGCTGCCTGGACCGCTCCTGCGAGCTGGCGGTGTCGGTGGAGCCGCATCTGCAACGGCATGGCGTCGGCACCGAACTGGTCGGCCGGGCACTGCTGGCCGCCCGCAACCACCGCATGGGCCGCATCTCGGTCGAGTGGCTGCACGGCAATGCGGGCATGAGCGCCATAGCGGCCAAGCTTGCCGCGCGCCGGCACATCGCCGGCGACGAGGAAAGTGCCGAAATCGAGATCGCCGCGCCAAGCCATGCCAGCGTGCTGCGCGAGTGGACTGGCGAGGCCTGGGGCTGGCTGTCCGATCTGACCGACCGGATGACCTGGTTCGGCCTGCCC
>JAYTQW010000147.1:0-27669 GCA_043746535.1 Rhodospirillales bacterium | reverse complement strand
CTGGGTGCCGGCGCACTGGGTGTAGGATTGGTTGGGGGATTGGTCGGAGCGGCGGGATTTGAACCCACGACCCTCAGTCCCCCAGACTGATGCGCTACCAGGCTGCGCTACGCTCCGACGTGACGCTGGCATAGCAGCCGCGCGGCGATGCCGCAACGCCGGCTACGAGACGATCAGGCCGCGCAGCGTCTCCAACTCATGCAGGACGTGCCGCAGCGCCTCGCGCAATGCCGTCACCTCGTCAGCCGCGGCGGCAGCCGAAGCATGGCCGGCTGACGTGCCGGCTGACGTGATGGAAGCCTGGCCACTTATCGGCGCGGCTATGGGCGTGATTGGGCGCGCGGAGTTCGCCAGCATGGATAGGCCGGGGATCGGCTGCTGCGGCAGATCGTCGTCGCCGGGGAGGCGCGGGTCGCGCTCCTCGGCGGTCGGCGGCGGGATGTCATCGGACAATGAGCCGCCACCCTCGCGCAGCAGACGCTGCACGCCCTTGATGGTGTAGCCCTGGATATACAGCAGATCGGAGATGCGGCGCAGCAAGCCGATGTCGTCTGGGCGGTAGTAGCGGCGGCCGCCGCCCCGTTTCAGCGGCTTCACCTGCGGGAATTTAGACTCCCAGAACCGCAGCACATGCTGCGGAATGTGCAGGTCGTCAGCGACCTCGCTGATGGTGCGGAAGGCGTTGGGGGCTTTCTTCAGCTTGGAGCGGGCAACCGGATCGTTGAGTCCGGCGGTCCGGTCGGTGGCGTCGGCCGGGGCCTCGATCGCATTCGGGTCGTGGCGGCTGGCGCTCATTCATCGTCTCCGTCCGAGGCCGGCGGCGTTAGATGATTGACATGGGCCTTCAGCACCTGGCTTGGCCGGAACACCAGCACGCGTCGGGGCAGGATCGGCACCTCGATCCCGGTTTTCGGGTTGCGGCCGATCCGGCGGCCTTTCTGGCGCACAGAAAAGGTTCCGAACCCGCTGATCTTGACAGATTCTCCAGCCTCAAGCGCGGTTGACATGCGCGCCAGCACCGTCTCCAGCAGGTCGGCGGACTCGTTTCTCGACAGCCCGACTTCGGTGTAGATGGTTTCGGTCAGATGCGCGCGCGTCACGGTGTTCATGCGCGGACGCTAACAGGGTGGCGGACGGCGTCAATATTTTACGACAAAAACAAGCCGTTGCCCTCAGATTGGCGGGAACGGGATGCGGTTGCGCTACAGTCGGATCAGCGCCGATCCCCAGGTCAGCCCGCCGCCCAGCGCCTCGATCAGCACCACTTGACCGCGCTTGATGCGCCCGGCGGCGTAGCCGTCCGCCAGGGCCAGCGGAATCGAGGCGGCGGACGTGTTGGCGTGTCGGTCGACGGTGACGATCACCCGCTCCGCCGGGAAACCAAGGCGACGGGCCACGGCGTCGATGATGCGCGCGTTGGCCTGATGCGGCACCAGCCAGTCGATATCGGCGGCAGCCAGCCCAGTCGCCGCAAGCACTTCCTCGACCGCGCCCGCAAGATGGGATACCGCGTGGCGGAAGATCTCGCGCCCGTTCATTACCAGATGGCCGGGCAGGTCGGACCGGCCAACGGCGCCATCGACATAAAGCAGATCGCCCAGGCTGCCCTGCGCGTGCAGTGCCGTGGTCAGCACGCCACGGTCGCGTGCGTCGCCTTCCCCGAAGCCTGCTTGCAGCAGCACCGCGCCGGCGCCATCGCCGAACAGCACGCAGGTGCCGCGGTCCTGCCAGTTCATGATGCGCGAATAGACCTCGCTGCCGATCACCAGCACGCCGCGCACCTGGCCGCAGCGGATCATCGCGTCGGCGACCGACAGCGCATAGACGAAACCGCTGCACGCGGCGCCGAGGTCGAAGGCGAAGCCGCCCGCGCCCAAGGCCGCCTGCACCCGCGTCGCCACGGCGGGAAACTGCTGGTCGGGCGTCGCGGTGGCGACGATCACCGCGTCGACCACGCCGGCGTCCACACCGGCGTCGGCCAGCGCCGCCCGCGCGGCATGGGTCGCCATTGCAGCACAGGTCTCATGCGGCTGCGCGATGTGGCGCTGGCGGATACCGGTGCGCTCGCGAATCCAGGCGTCGGAGGTCTCGACCGTGCGCGCCAGCTCGTCGTTGGTGACGATCGTCTCGGGCAGGTAGGCGCCAATCCCGGTCAGCCACGACCTGATCATCAGGCGGCGTCCTGCAATGCGGCGATCTGGCGCAGGCCGTCGCGAATGTGGTCGTTGAAGTGATGCACCACCATGTCCATCGCCACGTCGACAGCGTGCGCGAAGCCGAGCGCGTCGGTGCCGCCGTGCGACTTCACCACTACGCCGTTGAGGCCGATCATCACCGCCCCGTTGTAGCGGCGGGGATCGAGCCACTCGCGCAGCCGGTCAAGTCCGGGACGCGCCAGCAGGTAGGCCAACTTGGCGGTAAGCGAGGCGGAGAACACCTGCCGCAGCAGGCCGCTCATCAGCCGCAACGCGCCCTCGCCGGTTTTCAGCGCGACATTGCCGGTGAAGCCGTCGGTGACAATCACGTCGGTGGTGCCGGCGGCGATGTCGTGGCCCTCCACGAAGCCGTGGAACTGGTCGCGGATGTGGCTGGCGCGCAGCACCTGGGCAGCGTCGCGCAGGCGGTCGTCGCCCTTCAGCTCCTCGGTGCCGACGTTGAGCAGCCCGATGGTCGGCGCGGTCAGGCCGAGCACGGTGCGGGCGAACACGTCGCCCATCACCGCGAACTCGACCAGGTTGCGCGCGTCGCACACCACGTTGGCGCCGAGGTCGAGCATCACCACGTCGCCGCGCGCCGACGGCCCGATCGCGGCCATGGCGGGCCGGTCGATACCGGGCAGCGTCTTCAGCACGATCTTGGTCAGCGCCAGCAGCGCGCCGGTGTTGCCGGCGCTCACCACGCCGGACGCCTCGCCGGACGCCACCGCGTCGATGGCGATGCGCATCGAGGCCTGCCGCATGCGTAGGGCCTGGGTCGGCTTCAGGTCGCCAGCGATACGGTCGGGCGCGTGGCGCACCGTGCAGATCGCCGCCGCGCGTTTGTAGCGGAGCAGCAACGGCGTCAGCAACGCCTCGTCGCCGACCAGCAGGATGCGCGCCTGCGGATGACGCTCGGCGGAAACCGAAAGGCCGGCGACCACCATCTCCGGCGCAGCGTCGCCGCCCATGGCGTCGACTGCCAGGGTGTAGGCGGCGCTCACCGCCGGAAGCTCAGGCGCGGATGGTCGATTTCAGGGCTTTGCCAGCGGTCACAACCTCACGGCCGTCATAATGGCCGCAATGGCTGCACACGTTGTGCGGACGCTTCAGCTCGCCACAGTTCTTGCACTCGGCATGCGCCTCGACTGACAGCGCCTGATGGCTGCGACGCATCCCGCGCCGCGACGGCGAGGTTTTTCTCTTCGGAACAGCCATTGGACGACGCCTCTCCAGACTTCAAGGACATGATTCGCGCCGTCCGCCGTATGCGGACAGGCTCGCGACCACGCGACGGCTACGACACGAAACGCGGCATCTAACAGACCACCCCTCACCCTGCAAGCAGCGCGGCGCATCGCGGCCTCAATGCGTCATCCCGATGCGGGCAAGGATGTGGCCCGAGGCGCTGTCGATCAGTACCACCCGGTCCGGGCCGCCGCCCTGCAATTGCAGCAGCACTCGGTCCGGCGCCACCGCGCTGGCGACGATGCGCGTGCCGGCCGGCTCGTCCAGCACCAGCGCCGTGGCCATCGCCGATGGCGCACCAGCCTTGCGCGCCAGCAACACGATGAGCGCCAGCGTGGCCACGACGATCAGCACGCCCATGCCGATGACGGCGACTTTCAAACCCTGCATCGAGGTACTTTCGGTGAGCCTGCCCAACGGCCGGGGCGCGCGCTATGAGTGCGCCATGTCCGACGCCCCGCGACCGCGCGCAAGTGCCACCGAGACCAGCCACAGCGTCGTGGCCCCGCCCGAGGCGGCGGGATCGCGGGTCGACCGCTTCATCGCCGACGCGACCCCCGAACTCACCCGTTCCCGCGCGAAATCGCTGATCGAGGCCGGACGCCTGACGCGCAACGGCGTCGCGGTGCGTGAGCCGGCCGAGCCGGTGCATCCCGGCATGCTGTACGTGCTGACCCGCCCGGCGGCCATCGATGCCGAGCCGCAGGGCGAGGACATCCCGCTGACCATCCTGTTCGAGGACCGCGACCTGCTGGTGATCGACAAGCAGCCTGGGCTGGTGGTGCACCCGGCGCCCGGCAACGACTCGGGCACCCTGGTCAACGCCGTGCTGGCGCATTGCGGCGACACCCTGCCCGGCATCGGCGGCGAGCGCCGGCCCGGCATCGTGCATCGGCTCGATAAGGACACCTCGGGCGTCATGGTAGTGGCGAAGACCGAACTGGCGCTGGCGACGCTGTCGGCCGCCTTCGCCGCGCGCGACCTGGACCGCGCCTACCTGGCCCTGGTCTGGGGCGTGCCGACGCCGCGCGCCGGTGAGATCGAGGGCGCCATCGGGCGCGACCCGCGCGAACGCAAGCGCATGGCCGTGGTGGCCAGCGGCGGCAAACCCGCCCTGACACGCTACGCCGTGCTGGCGCATCACGAGTTGGCGATCAGCCTGCTGTCATGTCGTCTGGCGACCGGGCGCACCCACCAGATCCGGGTTCACCTGAGCCATCGCGGCCACCCGGTGGTCGGCGATCCATTGTACTTACGGCGCATCCCGGCCAGCGCGCGTGGATTGACGGAGCCGTTGCGGCGCATGCTGCTGGACTTCCCGCGACAGGCGCTGCATGCCGCCCTACTCGGCTTCGCCCACCCGCGCACCGGCGAAAAGCTGGTTTTCCGCACGCCTCCGCCGGCGGACATGCGGCGGTTGCTGGACGCGGCCGGACTGGTCGCGCCAGACATGCACGGCATACAGGACCAAGGCAGTCTTGTTTCTTGACACATGCATCGGCGGCCTCTACAAACGTGACAGGACTGTGGCAAGGGTGCGCCCGTCCCGCCCGGCCAATCAGCGTTGCCATTCCTGGAACGCCGATCGGAAATATCCGGTGACAAGGCATCCGACTAGCCCCCGACAAAGGGGGCATCTGTCTTGCAACCGAGCGACACCGGCGCCGTTACGGGCTGGAGTTCCTACTCGGCGATAGATAAAAAGGAGTTCTCGTGGCTGCTTCTGTTATCAATGTCGCGCCTGAGGGCAACCTCACCCGCTACCTGCAAGAAATCCGCAAGTTCCCGATGCTGACGCCGGAAGAGGAACTGCGCCTGTCGAAGAACTGGCGCGACACCGAGGACATGCAGTCGGCGCATAAGTTGGTCACCTCGCATCTTCGTCTCGTCGCCAAGATCGCCATGGGCTATCGCGGCTATGGCCTGCCGGTGGGCGAGCTTATCAGCGAGGGCAATGTTGGCATGATGCAGGCGGTGAAGCGGTTCGACCCGGACCGCGGCTTCCGCCTCGCCACCTACGCGATGTGGTGGATCCGCGCCGCCATCCAGGAATACATCCTGCATAGCTGGTCGCTGGTGAAGATGGGCACCACCGCCGCGCAGAAGAAGCTGTTCTTCAACCTGCGCCGGCTGAAGGGCCAGATGCAGGCGATCGACGATGGCGACCTGCAACCGGAGCAGGTGGCCAAAATCGCGCATGTGCTGGCGGTGCCGGAACAAGACGTGGTCAGCATGAACCGCCGCCTCGCCGCCCCTGACCATAGCCTGAACGCGCCGGTCCGCGCCGAGAGCGAGGGCGAGTGGCAGGATTGGCTGGTCGATGAGAGCGACAGCCAGGAGACCATCATCGCCGAGGGCGAGGAACTCTCTGGCCGCCGCGCGCTGCTGACCGGCGCTTTGTCCGGCCTGAACGAGCGGGAGCGGCATATCCTGATCGAGCGCCGCCTGAAGGATGAGCCGACCACGCTGGAAGCGTTGTCGCAGCAATACGGCATCTCCCGCGAGCGGGTGCGTCAGATCGAGGTGCGGGCGTTCGAAAAGCTACAGAAGGCGATGCACATGCAGGTTGCGGAACGCCGCCGCTCGGTCCAGCAGCACGCGATGGCCTGAAGCACGCCATAGTCTGACCGGCGCTCAAGGCCCGTCCAACAGCGACCACTCCTCCAGCAACGCCGACCGGCGTGCGGCCAATTGCCGCCGCCGGTGTTCGGCCTGCGTGCGCAGCGTCAGCGTCACCATCAGCGGCAGCAATTCCGCCAGCAGCAGGCCGGCTGCCTGCCAGGCCCACGCGACGGCAATCCGCCAAGGCCCGCCGGCCAGGTCAAACGCGGCACTGACGCCCTGGAACAGCAATCCGCCGCCTTGGGCCAGCAACGCCAGGACGATGGACATGCCGCCGGCCAGCCCGAACAACGCCATGGTCCGGGCAAGCTCGCGGGCGGTGCGGCCCATTGCCAGCCATAGTCCGAGGGCGGGCGCCAATACTCCCGCCAGCAACAACGTCGGGCCGGGCACGAGCAGGACGGCAATCGCAGCCTGCACCAGCCAAACCCGTTCGCGGTTCATCTTTGTGGCTGGCGGCGTGATCGGCGAGGTGGCGCGCATCAGCCCAGCAGCACCGACAGCAGCGTTGCGGACAAGGTGATGACGCCAAGCGCCGCCGCGATCTGGTCCCCGATGATCCGCGCCTGCCGCATGTGGTCCGTATCCCGCCGCAGCGACGCGATCTCCCGGTCTAGCTGGGCCAACGCATGCTTTGCCGCCGTGGCGGCGAGGCGGTCACGGTCCTTGGCGTCCTGGTTGTCGAACAGTGCCAGCATCGGCGCCAGCCTCCCGGCCAATGCCTGCTCGCGCAGCGTATGCCGCAGCGCCGCCTGTTGCGCGCGGCGACGCCAGTGCGAAAGCAGGTTTTCGGTCCGGCTTGCGAGCCAGCCGGCCAGATGCGGCGTGGGCGGACTTTGCACGCCCTGGAGACGGGCCAGGACGCGCAGTTGCGCCAGCGCCGCATCCGCCACCGCTGCCGCGTCACCCGGCGTGGCGATGGGTGGCAGCGTGTGCGCCAGGTTGGGATCGATCAGCCGGTCGAACCTTGCCGCGATGAAGGCGACGAGTTCCAGGTCCAGCGGCAGGTCGGCCCGCTGGTCGCCGCGCGCCGCCACCAATTCCAGCGCCGGCGGAACATCGGCGGCGCGCAACGCCAGGGCGCCACCCAGCGACGGGCTGCGGCAGGCCAGCAACGGGTTCAGCGCGTAACGCAGCCGCCACGGCACGCTGGCGGCGGTGTGCGCGCCGAAATTCACCCGGTGCAGGCGTGGCAGCAGCATCGGGTTGGCCGCCTGCCCGGACTGGCCACGCGCCTCCAGCCATGCCGGCACCGGATCGAGGCTGACCAGCATCAGCAACTGCTGGGCGTGCTGCGGGTCAGCCGCCACCAATGCTGGCCCGATGCCGTCGGGCCATAGCGAATGGCCGCACCAGCACATCGGCGCCGCCGGATCCAGCACCGCCACCGCGCGCATGAGCAGGAAGGCGTCGCCCTCCGCATCCGCCACCAGATCGGCGTGACGGGGCGCCACCGCATCCATGGCGTCGGCGGCGATCGGATCGCCCAGAGAACGGCGCAACCATCCTATCACCGACCCGTTGCGCAGCCCGCGCAGGCCGGCGACCGGCTCGGCCGCGAGGGCGTAGGCCAGGGTGCGCGCGGTCCAGGCCTCATGGCTTCCCAGCGGCAACGGGCGGTCGGCCCGGCGGACCGGGTGGGTGGGTGGGCGGCGCACGCGCGCGAGGCCGGCATCCGCCAACACCGACGCCGCCGGCCGGTGGTCAGGCTCGTCCGACAGCATCGCCTGCAATACCTCGCCCAGCATCGCCGGCAGCCGCAACCCCGCTGTCAGGGCGCGGAAGCTGCCTAGCTCCAGCTTGCGCCACAGCATCTCGCGCTCGCTCAACCCAGCCATCGGCAGCCGTTGGCTAAGCAGCGTCACCAACAGCGCACCGAGCGCATAGATGTCGTCCGCCTGTTGGCCGTTGCCGCGCGCCGCCGGCAGGCAGACGGCCATGGACGGCGCTTCCAGCACAGCGGGTTGTAGCCGCCCTGGGCTGGACGCCCACGCGCAGCCCAGGGTGACGCCGCCGGTGGCCGCGCGGAACACGTTGTCGGGGCGGATAGCCCGATGCGTGACGCCGGCACCGTGCAGGCTCGCCAGCGCCGCCGCCGCCGGACGCAGCACGTCGCGCAGCAGCGCCGCCTCGTCCCAGATGGCGCCATTCTGCTCGAGCGACTCCGCCAGTGGGCGGCCCGGAGGGATCCGGCACACGACGAACTGCCCGGCGCGGCCGTCCGGCCAGCAGGCGATGTCGTGCCGCAGCGGCAGCATCACAGAGGCGATCTTCGCGGTCTGGAGCACGGCCAGGGCATGCGGACGGGGCGGGTCGTCAGCGGCAACCTCGATCGCCACCAGCGTCGTGGCGACGCCTCTCTGGCCGCGCACGGCGTAGGCGGACAGGCCGCCGCCATAGGCCGGCAACGGCTGCGCGAGGTCGGGTTCGTACTCGCCCGCGATGAAGCGTCCCAGCGCCTCGGGCGCTGCCAGCCGAGGTGCCAGATGGGGTTGTGACATGCCGGTTCCGGTGCCGTTGGGCGCAGCATTGGCCGGCTATGCTTGCCAACCTATGAACGGCTACCGCATCGCCGGCCTGTTCAGCCGGCGGCGGTCGCGTCGATCACCGAGAAGGCCTGTCGCAAGGTGGCGCAGCACGCCAGGTTGGCCCCGCTCGCCGTGGCCCAGACCAGGTAGCCGGGCGGTGTCGGCGCCACACCCCAGCGCGCCCATTGCTGGCACTTTGGATAGATCAGCAGGAACTCGCCGGCAACCTCGGGGTCGTCGTCCCATTCCGGGGCATGCAGGGTGATCCGGCTCAGCCCGATCGCGGCGGCGTGCTCCGACCATGCCAGCAGCAACATGCGGTCGCGCATGTTGAACCGGCGCCGGTCGCCGAACAGCGGCACCGGCGCGGTCGCCGCAGGATGCGCGAAGGCACGCATGTTCAAGGCGGCGTTCGAGGCGCAGCCCACCGCAGGGCGGGCAAGACGTGGTCGCATCCAGATCCTCGCTGACGTCATCGGCCGCATCATCGGCCAATGAACGCAGTGTTATCGGAGCGGCATCAACTTACATCACACCTTGCGGATAGCTCACGAGAACGGGAATGTTCAGCCCTCGAACGGATCGCGCATGAGAATGGTGTCGTCGCGTTCGGGACTGGTGGACAGCAGCGTCACCGGCGCCTCCACCAGCTCCTCGATCCGCCGCACGTATTTTATGGCCTGTGCCGGCAGATCCGCCCAACTGCGCGCGCCGCGCGTGCTGCCGGACCAGCCTTCCAGCGTCTCGTAGATCGGCACCGCCGCCGCCTGCGCCGCCTGTCCGGCCGGCAACCGGCTCATGGTCGCACCGCCCACCTGGTAGCCGACGCAGACGCGCAGCTCCGCCAAGCCGTCGAGCACGTCGAGCTTGGTCAGCGCCAAGCCGTTGATGCCGCCGACCTTGACTGCCTGGCGCACCATCACCGCATCGAACCAGCCGCAGCGGCGTGGCCGGCCGGTGACGGTGCCGAACTCGTGGCCGCGCTCGCCCAGCAGCTTGCCGGTGGCGTCGGACAGCTCGGTCGGGAACGGACCGGAGCCGACGCGGGTGGTGTAGGCCTTGGCGATGCCGAGCACGAAGCCGACCACTCCCGGCCCGACGCCCGAGCCGGAGGCGGCGGTGGCGGCGACGGTGTTGCTGCTGGTGACGAACGGGTAGGTGCCGTGGTCCACGTCCAGCATCACCGCCTGCGCGCCCTCGAACAGGATGCGGGTGCCGGCCCGGCGCGCCTCGTCCAGCCGCTCCCAGACCGACTCGGCATAGGGCAGCACCAGCGGCGCCAGTTCCAGCAGACGGCCGAGCAGCGCCTGCTTGTCGAACGTCGCCGCCCCCAGCCCGCGCAGCAGGGTGTTGTGGTGCAGCAGCAGTTCGTCGAGCTTGTGCGACAGCGTTTCCGGCTCGGCCAGGTCGCAGACGCGGATCGCGCGGCGGGCCACCTTATCCTCATAGGCCGGCCCGATGCCGCGCCCGGTGGTGCCGATCTTGTGCTCGCCCCGCGCCACCTCGCGCGCCCGGTCGAGTGCGGGGTGCAGCGGCAGGATCAGGGTCGCGTTGTCAGCGATGCGCAACGTGGCGGGCGACACGTCCAGCCCTTGCGCGCGCACGCGGGCGATCTCGGCCAGCAACGCCTCCGGATCGACCACCACGCCGTTGCCGATGACGCCGAGCTTGCCGCGCACCAAGCCGCTCGGCAGCAGCGACAGCTTGTAGGTCTGGTTGCCCACCACCAGCGTATGCCCGGCGTTGTGGCCGCCCTGGAAGCGCACCACGATCTCGGCGCGGCTGGCGAGCCAGTCGACCACCTTGCCCTTGCCCTCGTCGCCCCACTGGGCACCGATCACCGCGACGTTGGGCATGGCCTACTCCGAATCCAAGGTAATAAGGGCGGCGCCGGACAGCCAGGCGGCGCAATTCAGGCTGCGTGCGGCCGCAGCCGGATCGCGGGCGGGGTCGAGGCCAGCGACCGTCGCGTAGCCTTGCGCGCGCAGCGCCGCCGCCGTGCCGGTGTCGCTGCCCACCGGCAGATAGGCGCGCGGCTTGGCGCGCCTGGAAGGGGCGGCGCGCAGGATGGCATCGGGGAACAGAGTAAGGCCGGTCGCCGGCTCCACGTCGTTGCACAGGTAACGGCCGCCCCGCCCGATCTCTTCGTGGCGGCCAAGCGCATAGACCGTGGTGCAGACGCCGGCGTGATAGCGAAAGCCACGGAACTCGACCGGATCGACGGTGAGCCGCAACTCCGGCGCACGCCCTAGGATGGCGGCCACGGTGGCGGCCAGCCGGTCCGCATGGGCGCGCGCGCCTGGCGTCAGCCGCGCCGCCGCCAGTGCCGCCAGGGCACCGGGTGCGGCGCCCGCAGACAGCAGCAACTCGGTCAGCGTGCCGGCCAGCGCGCCGCCATACTCCGCCACCGCCGCCGCGTCCTTGCGGTCCAGCGCCCGCGCCAAGCTGACACGCGCGTCCGGGGCGATGCCGGCCTCGTCGGTCAGGGTCTGCGCGAACTGCGGCATGGTCAGGTCGAAGCTGACCCGGACCAGGCCCACGGCGGCCAGCGCCTCGGCGGCGACCAGTACCATCTCGGCGTCGGCCTCCGGGCTGTCATGGCCGATCAGCTCGATGCCCGCCTGCGCCACCTGCCGGTCCGGCGCCAACTGGCTGCCGCGCACGCGCAGGCACTGGCCGGCATAGGACAGCCGCAACGGGCGCGGCGCATGCGCCAGGCGGGTGCTGGCGATGCGCGCCACCTGCGGCGTCATGTCGGCGCGCACGCCGATCACCCGGTGCGTGTCCGGGTCCATCAGCCGGAACGTCTGCTCGGCCACGGCCGCGCCGGAGCCGGCCAGCAGGCTGCCCTCGAACTCGACCAGCGGCGGCTTCACGCGCTGGTAGCCATGCGAGGCGAACACGTCCATCAGCGCCTCGACCGCCGATGCCTCGGTCTCGGCCTCCGGCGGCAGCAGGTCGCGCAGGCCGGCGGGCAGCAAGGCCGGGTTCGGCGGCAGGTCGTCGGTCATCGTCTCGCCATTCGCGGGAAAGCGGCGGCTATAGCACGGCGGCAGCGGTGTCAGCATACGCCCAGTCGAGCCAGGGCAGCAGCGCCAGGATATCCGCCGTCTCCACCGTGGCGCCGCCCCAGATGCGCAGGCCGGGCGGCGCGTCGCGGTAGCTGGCGATGTCGAACGCCACCCCTTCCCGCTCCAGCGCAGCCGCCATCCGCTTCGCCGCCGCCGCCTGTCGCGCGGGCGCCAGCGCCATGAACCAGGGCGAGACGATGCGCAGGCAGATCGAGGTGCAGGAGCGGCTTTGCGGCATCGCGGCCAGGAACGCCGCCCATTCGCTGCGCTCGACCCAACCGGCGATGGCGGCGAGGTTGGCCTCGCTGCGCGCCACCAGCGCCTCCAGCCCGCCCACCCGCTCCGCCCAGCGCAGCCCGTCCAGCGCGTCCTCGACGCACAGCATGCTCGGTGTGTTGATGGTGTCGCCCCGGAACAAGCCCTCGATCAGCTCGCCGCTGGCATCGGTGAGGCGGAACACCTTCGGCATCGGCCAGACCGGACGGTGCGACCGCAGCCGCTCCACGGCGCGCGGCGACAGCGCCAGCATGCCGTGCGCCGCCTCGCCGCCCAGCACCTTCTGCCAGGACCAGGTGACCACATCGAGCTTCCCATACGGCAGCCGCATGGCGAACGCGGCAGAGGTGGCGTCGCATAGCACCAGTCCGGCGCGGTCGTCGGCCACGAACGCGCCGTCCGCCGGCAGCCGCACGCCCGAGGTGGTGCCGTTCCAGGCCAGCACGAGGTCGTGGGCGGGATCGATCCGGGCGAGGTCGGGCAGGCTTCCATACGGGGCGCGCAGCACCCGCGCATCCAGCTTCAGCTCGCCGGTGATGTCGGCGGCCCATGCCTCCGAAAAACTCTCGAACGCCAGCACGTCGACCGGGCGCGGGCCGAGCAGCGACCACATCGCCAGTTCGATCGCGCCGGTGTCGGAGCCGGGCACGATGCCGATCCGCCAGTCAGCCGGCAGTTCCAGCACGGCGGCGCTGCGGGCGATCACCTCGGCCAGCCTCGCCTTCGGCTTCGGCGCGCGATGGCTGCGTGCCAGCATGGCTCCTTCCAACGCCGCCAGCGAGAAGCCGGGACGCTTGGCGCAGGGACCGGAGGAGAAGCACGGGTTGGCTGGACGGCGTTCGGGCCGGGGCGTGTCGTCGGTCATGGTCGGCAGGTCCCTTGGGACAATGGCGCGTCCGTTCAGTAGAGTGTCGGCGCGGCGCGCTCAATCGCGCCGCGCGGGAGGCTGCATGGACGATTCAAGTCGGGACGATTTGCATCGGATCGAGGGTGGCGGGCTGAGCGCCGCCATCAGCGCCGAGGGCGCCGAGCTGCAATCGCTGTGCGACCGGCATGGACGCGAGTTCCTGTGGCAGGCTGGCCCGGTCTGGCCGCGCCGCGCGCCGGTGCTGTTCCCCATCGTCGGCAGGCTGGCCGGCGACACGTTGCGCCACGACGGCCAGGATTACCGCATGGGCCAGCACGGCTTCGCCCGCGACCGCCGGTTCGAGTGGGGCGAGCGCAAACCCACCTCGTGCCGGCTGGCGCTGCGCGACGACGCGGCCACGCGGGCGATGTACCCGTTCGCGTTCCTGTTCGAGGTCTCCTACGTGCTGACCGCCAACTCACTGCTGACGACCTTCGCCATCACCAACACCGGCGAGGTGACGCTGCCCGCCTCGGTCGGCGCACATCCGGCGTTCATCTGGCCGTTGCGGGACGGCGCCGCCAAATCGGCGCACACGCTCACCTTCGAGCAGCCGGAACCGGCGCCGATCCGCCGCGTCAAGGGCGGGCTGTTGCAGGCCGATCCGGTACCCAGCCCGGTGGTGGACCGCACGCTGACGCTGGATGAGGCGCTGTTCGCCGCCGATGCGCTGATCTTCGACCAGCTCGCCAGCCACCACGTCACCTATGCGACCCCTGGCGGCCCCAGCATCGAGATGCACTGGGACCACGCTAGCCAACTTGGCGTCTGGAGCAAGCCGCCCGGCGACTTCCTGTGCATCGAACCGTGGCACGGCTTCGCCTCGCCCGAAGGTTTCGATGGCGAGTTCGCCGACAAGCCCGGCCTGATGCTCATCGCACCCGGTGCCCGCCGTGTCGTCTCGCTCAGCATCGAGATCGGTGGCGATACCCTCAAATAATCATCATCGATTGATTGAATTCTGCGGTGAGATGACCCATCCTCTGGTTGTGGCCACAAGGAGGGCACATTCCCATGACGCGCTACACCATCAACATCGGTGACGATTTTCCGCTTGGTGAGGAACCGCAGGCGACTACTGGTGGGCCGCCGGGACCGGATGGCGGCCGTCGCCGGTTCCGTGGCCGGCTGCTGCTGCGTATTCTGTTCGTGGTCGCCGCAATCGCCATCGTGGTCCATCATCCGGTGCCGGTGGCGCTGCTGACCGGCCTCGCCTTGCTCATCATGCGCCGGCGCGGCGGGATGCGCGACGGCGGTGCCGCCTGGTTCGAGAGCATGAAGACGCGGTTCCAGAACGGCGCGTTCGGGGCCTGCAACCGTCCCGACTGCGGCCGGCGCGGGCGCGGCGGTCGCGACCATAACCGGCCCGAAGGCGGCGGCGGCTACGGAGCGTTCGTGTGAGCTTCACCCCTGGCGGCGGCGCCCCTGGTGGGCGCCGTGGACGCTGGGGCGCGGCCAGCGAGGATCGCGGCACCACCCGCGTGCAGCTTGAGATGCCGCCGCAGGCGATGGAGCGGTTGCAGCGCCTGAAGGACAAGACCGAGGCTGCCTCCTACGCCGAAGTGCTGCGCAACGCGCTGCGGCTATACGAGGCATTGATCACCGAGGCGGAACGCGGCGCCGAGTTCGCCGTGCGTGGCCCCGACGGCAGCCTGACGCCCTACAAGATCTTCGTCTGAAGCTCATGCCCAAGTAACCGATGCCCGAGTGGCCCGTGTCCGTGCCCGAACCCTGGCGCCGCCAGGATCGCGGCACGGACATAGGCGCGGGCGCGTTCGACCGACGCCAGCAGGGACAACCCCTGCGCCAATCCGGTCGCGACCGCGCTGGCCAGCGTGCAGCCGGTGCCGTGGGTGTGGGTCGAGTGGATCCGTTCCGAGCGGAACGCGGTGATCCCGTCCGGCGTGGCGAGCAGGTCCACCACCTCCTCGCCGTCGAGATGGCCGCCCTTCAGCAGCACGGCCGCAACACCCTGCCCCACCAGTTCGGCCGCCGCCATCCGCATCTGCGCCTCAGTGGCGATACGATAGCCGACCAGCAACTCCGCTTCGGGGATATTCGGGGTAATGACCGCCGCGCGCGGGAACAGGTGTGCCCGCATGGCCGCGACCGCGCCCTCGCCGAGCAGGCTGGCGCCGCCCTTGGCCACCATCACCGGGTCGACCACCAGCGGCATGTCCCCCTGGCGGAGTACGGCGGCGATTGCGGCGATCAGCGCCGCATCGCCCAGCATCCCGGTCTTGATCGCGTCGGCGCCGATGTCGTCCAGCACCACCCGCATCTGCAACTGCACGAAGTCCGGCGGTATCGGCATGACGCCATGGACGCCGCGCGTGTCCTGCGCGGTCAGCGCGGTGACCGCCGTCATGGCGTAGCCACCCAGCGCCATCACCGTCTTGATGTCGGCCTGGATGCCGGCGCCGCCGCCCGAGTCGGAGCCGGCGACCACCAGCACGCGGCCCCGCATCAGGCGGCGGCCCTGGTCGCTGCCCCCAGGATGTGGGCGCACAAACCTTCCACCAGCCGGTCGACCAGGGCCGCGTCCTCGCCCTCCGCCATCACCCGGATCACCGGCTCGGTGCCGCTGGGCCGGATCAGCACGCGCCCGGTGCCGGCCAGCGCCGCTTCCGCCTCGGCGATGGCGGCCCGCATGCCGGCGTTGCCAAGGGGAGACGGGCCGGAGAAGCGCACGCTGCGCAGGCGTTGCGGCAGCGGCGTGAACACACGCATCACCTCGCTCGATGGCCGCCCATCCTCGACCAGCACCGCCAGCACCTGCAACGCCGCCAGCAGGCCGTCGCCGGTGGTGGCATAGTCGGACAGGATCATGTGGCCGGACTGCTCGCCGCCGACGTTGAAGCCGCCGGCACGCATCCGCTCGACCACATAGCGGTCGCCGACGCTGGTCCGCTCCAGGCCGAGGCCGCGCGCGGCCAAGAACCGCTCCAGGCCCAGGTTGGACATCACGGTCGCCACCACGCCGCCGCCAACCAGCCGCCCGGCATCGCCCCAGGACCGCGCGATCAGCGCCAGCACCTGGTCGCCATCGATGATCGCACCAGTCTCGTCCGACAGGATCAGCCGGTCGGCGTCGCCGTCCAGTGCTATGCCCAGATGCGCGTCGTGGCGCAGCACCTCGGCGCACAGCAATGCCGGGCTGGTGGAGCCGCAGTCGCGGTTGATGTTGAAGCCGTCCGGGGCCACGCCAACCGCGATCACCTCGGCGCCCAACTCCCACAGCACGGTCGGCGCCACCTTATAGGCGGCGCCATGCGCGCAATCGACCACGATGCGCAGGCCGTCCAGCCGCAAACCGCGCGGAAAGCTGGCCTTCGCCGCCTCGATATAGCGCCCCGCCGCGTCGTCCAGCCGGGCGGCGCGTCCGAGTTTGGCGGGCGGCGCCAGTTCCCCGGCGCTGCCCGCCGCCATCATCGCCTCGATCTCCAGCTCGGTCGCATCCGACAGCTTGAAGCCATCCGGGCCGAACAGCTTGATGCCATTGTCCTCGTACGGGTTGTGGCTGGCCGAGATCATCACGCCGAGATCGGCGCGCAGGCTGCGGGTCAGCATGGCGATGGCCGGCGTCGGCAACGGCCCCAGCAGCATCACGTCCATGCCGGCGCCGACGAACCCCGCCACCAGCGCAGGCTCGATCATGTAGCCCGACAGCCGCGTGTCCTTGCCGATCAGCACGCGATGCCGGTGGGTGCCGCGGGTAAAGATGCGCCCCGCCGCCTGACCGAGCCGCAGGGCCGTCTCCGCCGTCATCGGGTCGGTGTTGGCGGTGCCACGGATGCCATCGGTGCCGAACAGCCGGCGCTTGGTGTCCATCATTCGTCCCCTGGTGCGTATCCCGTCGCCACAACCTACGCCGCCGCGACGATGCCTTGCCAGACATGGAGCGCCTGCACGGTCGCGGCCACGTCATGCACCCGCAGCACGGCGGCGCCACCCAGCACGGCGGCAATCCCGGCGGCAAGCGATCCGGGCAGGCGGTCGCCGGGCGACTCCACCCCGCCGAGCCGGCCGATGAAGCCCTTGCGCGACGCGCCGACCACGATGCGGCAGCCGAGGTTGAGCAGGATCGGCAGCCGTGCCAGCAACGCCTCGTTGTGGCCCGGCCCCTTGGCGAAGCCGATGCCGGGATCGACCGCCACAAGTGCCCGTTCCAGGCCAAGCTGGCGCAACGAGCGTTCCAGCTCGCACACCACGTCCGCCGCCACGTCGTCATAGTCGGCAAGCTGGCGCATGGTCGCCGGCACGCCGCGCATGTGCATCGCCACCACCGCGCAACCGCGCGCGCGCATGAGCGGCGCGGCGGCAGGATCGAAGCAGAAGCCGGACACGTCGTTGACGATGCGGGCACCGGCATCCAGCGCCGCGCGCATGGTGTCGGCATGGCGGGTGTCGACGGAGATCGCCGCATCCATCCGCGCCATGGCGCGGATCACCGGCAGGATGCGCTCGCGTTCCAGTTCAGGGGGCGTTTCCAGCGCGCCGGGGCGGGTGCTCTCGCCACCGATGTCGATGATGTCGGCACCGGCTCGCAGCATCGCGCGGGCCGCCGCGATGGCGGCCACCGGGTCATCCCAGACGCCGCCATCGCTGAAGCTGTCGGGCGTCACGTTGAGGATGCCCATGACCAACGGGCGGTCGGTCGGCAGTCCCGCCCACGATGGAGCGGCCCGCGTCACCATGGCCGCACGGTCGATGGCGGTGGCGGGAACGATCCGGGCCGGACCATCGCCTAGAATCCGCGCCAACGAAAAAGCGGCCGGGCCGCCTGCCAAGGGCAAGGCAACACCGGCCGCCATCGCATCGAATGCCGCCCGGCCATGCAGCAGGCCGAGCGGCTCGATCAGCCTCACACCATCAGCCGTGCTGCGGTGCCGGACCCAGCCCGCCCGTGGTCGGCGGCATCCGGCCAGCCTGCGGGCCGGCACTCGGCACCGAGGCGCGACGGCCTTCCGGGGCCGGCTCGTCGACCACCCGGCGGATGACCGGCTCGCCGCGCAGCACCTGGCGTATCTCGTCGCCCGACAGTGTCTCGTATTCCAGCAGGCCGCGCGCCAGACGATGCAGCTCGTCCACATTCTCGGTCAGGATCTGCTTGGTGCGGACATAGGCGCCGTCGATGAACGACTTCACCTCCGCCTCGATGTCACGCGCCGTCGCCTCCGACACGTTCTTGTTCTGCGTCACCGAGTGGCCGAGGAACACTTCCTGGCTGTTGTCGCCATAGGCGATCAGCCCGAGCTTGTCGCTCATGCCCCACTCCGTCACCATCCGGCGCGAGATGTCGGTGGCGGTCTTGATGTCGCTCGACGCGCCGTTGGAGACCTTGTCGGCGCCGAAGATGATCTCCTCGGCGACGCGGCCACCCAGCGCCATCACCAGCTTGGCAATCAGCCAAGCCTTGCTGTACGACAGCCGATCGTTCTCCGGCAGGCTCAGCACCAGCCCCATAGCGCGGCCACGCGGGATGATGGTCGCCTTATGGACCGGATCGCATTCCGGCTCATGCATGGCGCACAGCGCGTGGCCAGCCTCGTGATAGGCGGTCATCCGCTTTTCGGCGTCGGTCATCACCAGACTGCGGCGCTCCGCGCCCATCATCACCTTGTCCTTGGCGAACTCGAACTCGGCCATCGCCACCACGCGCTTGCCGATGCGCGCGGCCAGCAGCGCGGCTTCGTTCACCAGGTTGGCGAGGTCGGCGCCGGAAAAGCCGGGGGTGCCACGGGCGATCACGCGCGGATCGACGTCGCTGGCCAGCGGCACCTTGCGCATGTGAACGCGCAGGATCTTGTCGCGGCCGTTCACGTCCGGGTTCGGCACCACCACCTGCCGGTCGAACCGGCCAGGACGCAGCAGCGCCGGGTCCAGCACATCGGGACGGTTGGTGGCGGCAATCAGGATCACACCCTCATTGCTCTCGAAGCCGTCCATCTCGACCAGCATCTGGTTGAGCGTCTGTTCACGCTCGTCGTTGCCGCCGCCAAGGCCTGCGCCGCGATGCCGGCCGACCGCATCGATCTCATCGATGAAGATGATGCACGGCGCGTTCTTCTTGCCCTGCTCGAACATATCGCGCACGCGGCTGGCGCCGACGCCCACGAACATCTCCACGAAGTCAGAGCCGGAGATGGTGAAGAACGGCACGTTGGCCTCACCGGCGATGGCGCGCGCCAGCAACGTCTTGCCGGTGCCGGGAGGGCCGACCAGCAGCACGCCCTTGGGGATCTTGCCGCCGAGACGCTGGAACTTCTGCGGGTCTTTCAGGAAATCGACGATCTCCTGCAACTCGGCCTTGGCCTCGTCGATGCCGGCCACGTCCTCGAAGGTAACGCGGCCCTGCTTCTCGGTCAGTAGCCGGGCGCGCGACTTGCCGAAACCCATGGCGCGACCGCCGCCGGACTGCATCTGCCGCATGAAGAAGATCCACACGCCGATCAGCAGCAGCATCGGAAACCAGTTCAGCAGGATTTGCAGCAGCGGGCTGCGGTCATCCTCGGGCTTCGCCACCACGCGCACGCCCTTGTCGGTCAGGCGCGAAACCAGCGAGGGGTCTTCCGGGGTGTAGGTCTGGAACGCCCGGTTGTCGTTCATCTGGCCAGTCACGGTGCGGCCCTGGATCACGACCTCATGGACGTGGCCGCCATTCACCTCGGTGATGAAGTCGGAATAGGGGATCTGCGCCGCCGCAGTGCGGCCGGCACCTGGTTGAAACAGGTTGAACAGCACCACCAGCAGCAGGGCGATGATCACCCAGAGGGCGAGATTGCGGCCAAAATTGCTCATGTCATTCCCAGACCCGAGACGGGCTATCTATCGTTCTTTCGACGCATTCGCGCCGGCGTAGTCACAACATAGGAAGTCCCGCACACTTGTGCATCCCCACCACACCTGAAGGCAAATCCGCTGGCACAAACAATGCCGAGAGAGAGGCGGGGCTTGCGAACATCAGGCTGACCGGGCGCCTGCATGATGAGGTTGGCGGCAGGCTGGGAACGTCAACCGGCACGCCATCGCGCCACACCGCTGGCAGGCTCGCCAGGACTGCCGCCGGAAGTGGCGAGCGGTCCCGCCACGCGGCGGCGGGCGGGCCCAGGGCGGCCAGCATCAACCCGGCTTCGGCCACCGCCACACAGCGAAAACGACCGTCCCAGACCGAGCCGATCCGCGCCTCGACGGCTGGCCCGAGCGCCGCTGGTTCCCGCGCCAGCATCCACTCGCCATGCGACATCGGCCGCAGCAGCACGCCACCCAGCGTCGCCGGGCCGGGCCGGGCGATCCAGCCGGCGACCTGCCGCTCCGGCGGTGGCCGCCGCGCCCCGGCCAGCACCTGCAACAACCGCGCGAGGCCAGCGGCGGATGCCGCCCCTAGTTCGCGCATGATGGCGTGTCCGCTCGGGTACAGCGTGACGTGGCTTGCCGCCCACGCCACCATCCGACTCTCCGCCGCCATCCGCGTGACGCCCCGGGCGGTGGCGGCGGCCACCAGCGCGCGGGTCGCCACGCCATCGCCGGCCGGATCCCGCCGCAGCAGCCGCAGCCGGGCGCGTTCATAGGCCAGATCGGCATTGGTAGGGTCCTCCACCCAGGCGATTCCCGCCGCGGCCAGGCTGGCCCGCAGCCGCGCCGGCGGCACCGTCAGCAATGGCCGCAGCAGGCGCAGTTGCGGGCGCTCGACCAACGCCGCTATGGCCGCCAGCCCGGCCGGGCCGCTGGCATGCAGCAGGCGCAACACCACCGTCTCGGCCTGGTCGGCGGCGTGATGGCCGAGCAGCAGGTGGACGATGCCGCGCCCGGCGCAGGCGGCTTCCAGGGTGGCGTAGCGCGCCGCCCGCGCCCGCTCGGCCAGCGCCGGGCCAGGATCAAGGCCGGTGATCGGCAGGATTTCGGAGTCGATCCCGAACGCCGCCAGCCGGGCCTGCGTGACCGCCGCCTCCGCCGCCGACCCGGTGCGCAGGCCGTGGTCGCAAATCAGCGCCAGCACGCCGCCGCCGCGCGCGGCGGCCCAGCCTTGGGCGAGCAGACACAACGCCATGCTGTCGGCGCCCCCGGACACCGCGACCGCCATGCGCGGCGACGGTTCGAACGGGCCGAGCGGGTCGAGCAGCACCGCGAACTGGGCGGCGTCGATTGCCCCAACCCCGGTGAGCGCCTTAATGGCAGGCGGCGCGCTGGCGGGCGGCAACGATGGCGGCCCGCATGTCGGGGCGCGGTGTCGGGAACTCGGCGCGCAGCTTGTCCATGGTCTGGCAGGCGGCCTTCTTCTCGCCCGCCGCCGTCAGCGAGTTGGCGAGGCCGAGCAGCGCGTCCGGCGCGCGGCCGCCGCGCGGGTTGCGGTTGTAGGTGTCGTTGTAGGACAGCGCGGCGGAGGGGAAGTCGCGCTGCCCGGCCTGCGCCTCCGCGAGCAGGAACTGCGCGTCGGTCGCGCGCGGACCCTTGGTCGCGGCCAGCACCTCACGCGCCGCCGCCTGCGCGGCTGGATAGTCGCGCCGGGCCAGCGCGGCGTTGCCGTCGGCGATCGCCACCTCCGGCGTGCGGTGTATAGGCACCGGCGGCAAGGTAGCGGGGTTCGGCGTCAGCGCGCCATGTGGCGGGTTTGTGGTGGACGCCGCCGCCGGCGTGGACGCGCCGTTGCCGAGCTTAAAGTTCAGGTCGCCAAGCTGCTTGTTGAAATCGTCAGCCTGACGCTGGCGGGCGTTGTCGGCCTCGTCCACGCGGCCACGCAGCGTCCGCACCTCCTCCTCCAGCCGGGTCACCCGGTCGAGCAATTGCGCGTTCAGCTCGCCGGAGGCGCCGGGGGCGTTGTAGGCCGGGGCGTTGTAGGCCGGGGCGGGCGCCACGTAGCCGCCGCCACTGTTCTGCGGCGCCTGTGCCCGCAGACCGTCGAGGTCGCGGCGCAGTTCGAGTATTTCGTTCTGCAACTGGATGCCCTCACGGCTCGCTACCTGCGCGCGCGCCGCCTGCGGCAGCGACAGCACCGCCGCCAGCCAGCACGCCGCCATCCCTGCCCGCCAACGTCGCATCGCCCGCACTCCCCAAAAAGAAAAACCGGCAGCCATGGCCGCCGGTTCCCGGAACACGCCGGATGGTGGCCAAGGTCATAGCCGACTTGGCCGCCATCCGGAAATCAAGACGTGAACCTCACGTCGCAACAGTCACGCCGAAAGCAATCAACGCACCGAGGTGATGGCGTTACGGTTCTGCGCCCAGGCGCTCTCGTCCGAACCGGTCGCGGTCGGGCGATCCTTGCCGTAGCTGATGGTGGTGATGCGCGCGCCAGCCACGCCCTGTGCCACCAGATAGTCGCGGGCCGCGTTGGCGCGGCGCTGGCCGAGAGCGATGTTGAACTCCTCAGTGCCGCGCTCGTCGCAGTTGCCGGCGACCTGGACCGCATCCTGCGGGTACTTGGCGAGCCAGGCGGACTGACGCTGCAACACGCCCTGCGCGTCGCTGGACAGGGCCGAGCGGTCGGTGTCGAACATCACGCGGTCGCCGACATTGGCGACCAGGTCCTCCTGGCTGCCGGGAGCCACGGCCGACGTCTGCGCCAGCGCGCCGGTGCCGGTGGCGGCCCCGGTGGTGGCCGGCGGCGGCGAGTTGCAGCCGGCGAGCAAAGCGGCGATGGCGAGAGCGCCAAAAAGCTTCGTCTTCATTAGGATGTGTCCCTGGGTGAGTTTGCTGCGCAGCCACGACCGCGTTCGGCGGGTTAGACGCACGCCACCTATGCCGCGTAACGATGCCGGTCAAGCAACTCGTGCGTCTTATCTCCGATGCTCTACGCGCGGGGGGCGGTAATGTTGCCGAAATGCCGAACCGTCATGCCAGCAGCGGCGACCAGGCCGGGTCGGTGGCGTCGGTGGGCGTGGTGCGGACCCGTTCGTTGAAGCCGTTGATGTCGATCGATACCAGCCGCGAAGCCGGATTGCGGCCCGCCTGGTCGCGGTAGAACATGATGACGCGGCCGTTCGGCGCGAAGGTCGGCCCCTCCACGTAGTAGCTCTCGGACAGGATGCGCTCGCCCGAGCCGTCCGGGTGCATGACGCCAATGGAGAAGTTGCCGCCGCTGATGCGGGTGAAGGCAATCAGGTCGCCGCGCGGCGACCACACCGGAGTCGCGTAGCGACCACGGCCGAAGCTGATGCGCTTCGCCCCGCCGCCGCCGGCGCCCATGACATACAATTGCTGGTCGCCGCCCCGGTCGGAGTTGAACACGATCTGGCTGCCGTCGGGGCTATAGCAAGGCGACACGTCGATGGCGCCGCTGTCGGTCAGCTTGCGCGCCTGCCGGGTGCCGAGGTCGACCACGTAGATGTCGGCGCCGCTGTCGGTGGTCTGCGCCATTGCCAAGCTGCCACCGTCGGGGCTGAAACGCGGCGACAGCGTGATGCCGCCAAAATCGCCCAGCGAGGATTGCCGCCCGGTGGCAAGGTCGAACAGGTACACGCGCGGCTTGTTGTTGGCGTAGCTCATGAACGCGATCTGGTCGCGGATCGGCGAGAAGCGCGGCGTCAACGCCAAGTAGCTGCCATCGGTCAGGATGCGGTTGTTTTCGCCGTCCTGGTCCATGATCGCCAGCCGCTTGGTGCGGCGGTCCTTTGGCCCGGTGGCGGCGACATAGACGATGCGGGTATCGAAGTAGCCCTTGTCGCCGAGCAGCCGCTCATACACCACGTCGGCGATCTTGTGGGCGATGCGGCGCCAGTTGGCCCCGGTGGTACTGAACGCGGTGCCCTGGATCTGCTGGCCGGTCAGCACGTCCCATAGCCGGAACTCGACACGCACCGAGCCGCCGCTGTCGGTGACGCGCCCGCTGACCAGCGCCTGCGTGCCAAGCCCTTTCCAGGTGGCGAAGTTCGGCACCTCGCCGGCATCCGGCTGGCCCAGCACCGGGCGGAACAGGCCGCAGTTCTGTAGGTCGGCCGTCACCACGTCAGCGATCTCGCGGCCTAACTGGTCGCCGCTGCCGCCGGAGCCGAGGAATGGCGGGATCGAGACCGGGATCGGGCTGTTGTGCGCATTGTTCAACTCGATGGCCGACCCGCTGGCGGCACCAGGGGCCACGGACGGAGCCGCTTGCGGCGCGGCCTGGACGGGTGCGGGCGCCAACGGCACCGGCGCCGGCTGCGTGCCGCCCAGCACCGATTGCGCCCGCGCCGAACCGGCGGTCAGCAATGCGGTGGTGCCGGCCACCAGGGCGCGGCGGTTCAGCGGGCGGATCAGCGGGCGAAGCGTCTCGTAGGGGTGCATGGTGCGACCTCATCGGTGATGGTGGCGTCAGGGCGTGAAGTGGACCGTCAGCTTGACGACGGTGTTCAACTCGGCCTTGGACAGGATTTGGCTGAGATCCGAGCATTGTGGCGACCTTGCCGCGCGCACCGCCCGCTCCGCAAATGCGCGGTAGCGAGGGTCTCCCATCCGGGCGCGATCAGTTTCGGAAATCTGGGCGTCACGGATGACCCCGGTGGCGTCCACGGTCAACTGCATGAAGCCCGACATCTTGTCCACGTTCAACGCGCCCTGGTCGCCGGTGTAGCAGTCGCGCAGCTTGTCGCCGATCGCGCCGCGCTGCCGCCCGCTCAGTTGCGCGGTGATGTCGCCGTTCGGGCTGCCGCCGAGCCTGGGGGCGCCACCCTGGGTCGGGTTGGCGCGCGCGGTCGGCGGCTGCGTCTGCTTGGCCAGGGCGCGCAGCTTCTCCAGCGTGTTCTGCAACGCGGTGGTGTCTGGCGCCGGGTTCTTGGTCGCATTCGGCTGGCTGGTCTGGCTGGGCGGCGCCGGGGGTGGCGGCACCGGCAAGGGCGGGGTCGGCAACGGCGGTGACGGCGTGGGCGGCACCGGCAACGGCGGCAGCGGCCTCGGCGGCACCGGCGGTGGTGGCGGCTTGGGAGTCGGCTGCGGCGTTGGCTCGACCAGCGGCGGTGGCGGCGTGGGCGGTGTCGGCACCGGCGGCGCAGGTGTTGCCTGCACGGGCGGAGGCGGTGGCGGAGGCGGTGGTGGCGGGGGTGGCGGCTCCGGCGGCGTCGGCTTTGGCGGCTCGGCCGCCGGAGGCGCGGGCGTCGCGGTTGGGGCCGCGGCGGCGGCCGGGGTGTCGGACGCGGTGGCGGCCTTGGTCACCTTGGCTGGAGGGCCTGGTTCCACCGCCATCTCCACCTCGATCGGCGGCGGCTCGTCAACCGGCGGGCTGCTCGGCAGGCCAAACAGAACCAGCGCCAGCAGAATCGCATGGACCAGGGCCGAGGCAATGGCACCCCGTTGCAGCGCCGGAGTCATGGCCGCAAGCTCAGCCGCGTCCCGGCTTGGCCGGAACCGCAGGCGTGGACGGCGCGGGCACAGGGACGGCACCCGGTGTCAGCGGCGTCGCCACCGGTGCCGCGCCGCCGGCCGACTGCACCAGCAACGACGCCTTGGTAAAGCCGCCGCTGACGATGGTGGCGGCGACCACCATCACCCGGCCGTAATCAACCGCCTTGTCGCCGCGCACGAAGATGCGCCGGTCCTTCTGGTCCTTCGCCGCCGATTGCAGCGTCGCCACCAGCTCCGGCAACTGCACCTGGTTGTCGCCGAGATAGACGGTGCCGTCCGCCTTCACCGACACGGTGATCGGCGTGCTGTCCTGCTGCACCGGCGAGGCGTCGGCCTTCGGCAGGTCGACGTTGATGGCCGAGGTCATCAGCGGCGCCGTGACCATGAAGATGATGAGCAGCACCAGCATCACGTCGACCAGCGGCGTCACGTTGATCTCGGCCAGCGGGCGGTAACGGCCACGGCCTTTATGCCCGCTGTTCAGGCTGCCCATCGCCATGGCTCAGGCCCGCTCTTCGCTCTGCCGGCTCAGGATGGCGCCGAACTCGGTGCCGAATCCCTCCAGCCGGGAGGCGAACCGCGACAGGTCGGTGCTGACCATGTTGTACGCCAGCACCGCCGGGATTGCCGCCACCAGGCCGATGGCGGTGGCGAACAGCGCCTCGGCGATGCCGGGGGCGACCACCGCGAGGTTGGTGTTGTGCATCGCGGCGATGGCCGAGAAGCTGTGCATGATGCCCCAGACGGTGCCGAACAGGCCGATGAACGGCGCCGTCGAGCCGACCGAGGCGAGGAAGATCATCCACCGCTCCAGCCGCTCCATCTCGCGCTGAATGGTGACGCCCATGGCGCGCTCCACCCGGTCGCGCACGCCGCTGCGGCCAAGGTCGACGTTGTTGACGCGCAGCGAGCGCCGCCACTCGCTCATCGCCGCGCCGAACACGGCGGCCATCGGGTGGGTCGGCTTGGCGCCCTCGTCGTCGTACAGCTCGTCCAGGCTGCCGCCGGACCAGAAACGGTCCTCGAACACGTTGGCGGCACGGCTGGCGCGGCGCAAGCTGGTGGTCTTCTCGAACACGATCGCCCAGACCCAGACGCTGGCGATGATGAGCATCACCATCACCAGCTTCACCACGATGTCCGCCTGGAGGAACAGGCCGACCAGCGACAGGTCGCCAGCGGCGCCGCCTGCCAAGTTCACCGCATCGACCGTCCGGTCCACTGCCTCAATCCTCTTCTGCGGCCAGCGATGCCAGGGCGGCGCGCCAGCGATCGGGTATCCGGGCCGGCCGCATATCGGCCGTCCGTACGCAAACCAGTTGCACGTCTGCCACCACAATGGGGCGACTTCCGGGCACCGGGCCGTGGAAACTCTGCCGCAGGCCGAGCGACGCGGAGCCGAGTTTCAGCACCCGAGTCGCCACCTCCAGCAAGTCATCCAGGCGCGCGGGTGCGACATAGTCCAAATTGACGCGACGCACCATAAACGAAAGCCCATGTTGTTCGCCCAGTTCGGCGTGCGGCACGCCGAGGTCGCGCAACGCCTCGGTCCGCGCCCGCTCGGCCATGCGCAGGTAGGTCGCGTGATAGACCACGCCGCCGGCATCGGTGTCCTCGTAGTATATCCGCACCGCATACCGGTGCGCGCCCGCCCGCAGCATGGACGCGGGATGGAGGATCATTCATCCGTCCCCAGCAGGTCCAGCAGCGGTTGCGCGGGCATCGGCGGTTGCAGGCCGAGATGGCGCCAGCCGCGCTCGCCCAGCATCCGCCCGCGGCTGGTGCGCAAGACCAGCCCCTCCTGGATCAGGTATGGTTCGACCACATCCTCCAGCGTGTCGCGCGCCTCGGCCAGTGCCGCCGCCAGAGTCTCCACACCGACCGGGCCGCCGCCGTGATGCTCGGCCATGCGGCGCAGGTAGCGTCGGTCCATCGCGTCCAGGCCGAGCGCGTCGACCTCCAGGCGCAGCAGCGAAGCGTCGGCCATAGCCTTGTCCACCGGACCGCTGCCGGCGACATGGGCGAAATCGCGCACGCGGCGCAGCAACCGCCCGGCGATGCGCGGCGTGCCGCGCGAGCGGCGGGCGATCTCGGTGGCACCGTCGGCGGTCAGCGGGAATTCCAACAACCGTGCGCCGCGCACGACGATGCGGGTCAGCTCCTCCGGGGTGTAGAACACCAGCCGCAGCGGGATGCCGAAGCGGTCGCGCAGCGGGGTCGCCAGCAGCCCGGCGCGGGTGGTGGCGCCAATCAGCGTGAACGGCGCCAAGTCGATCCGCACGCTGCGAGCCGCCGGCCCCTCGCCGATGATGAGGTCGAGCTGGAAATCCTCCATCGCCGGGTACAGCACCTCCTCGATGGCGGATTGCAGGCGGTGGATCTCGTCGATGAACAGCACGTCGCGCGGCTGCAGGTTGGTCAGCAACGCCGCCAGGTCGCCGGCGCGCTGGATCACCGGGCCGGAGGTGGCGCGGAAACCTACCCCCAACTCGCGCGCCACGATCTGC
>JAYTQW010000146.1:0-2721 GCA_043746535.1 Rhodospirillales bacterium | reverse complement strand
CATGCCGAGGCGCTCGGCGACCGCGTCCATCGCCACCCGCGGCACCCAGCCGCTGCCCGTCTGCCGGCGCATCTGGCCCTGCACGCTGTAGAGCGCGGCGATCACCGCGCTCGCCTGCCGGCCCGGCGGGTATTTCAGCACATGCGCGTCGATCTCCCGCGCGCCCTGCTCGTCGAAGGCGAAATGCTCCGGCTGCCGCCGGGCGACGCCAGGGTCCTCGCCGGTCGAGCCGTCGCCGATGTCCTCGGCCATCTAACGGTCCACTTCGCCGAACACGATGTCGATCGACCCGATCACCGCCACCGCGTCAGCGAGCATGTGCCGCTTGCACATCACTTCCATCGCCTGCAGGTGGCTGAACCCGGTGGGGCGGATCTTGCAGCGGTACGGGCGGTTGCTGCCGTCCGCCACGAGGTAGACGCCGAACTCGCCCTTGGGGCTCTCGGTGGCGGTGTAGGTGGCGCCAGCCGGCACATGGAAGCCCTCGGTGTAGATCTTGAAGTGGTGGATCAGCGCCTCCATCGAGCGCTTCATCTCCTCGCGCTTCGGCGGGGTGAACTTGCGGTCCTGCACCTTGATCGGCCCGGGGCGCATCCTCGCCAGGCACTGCTCGATGATCTTGACGCTCTCGCGCATCTCCGCCACGCGGACGAGGTAGCGGTCGTAGCAGTCGCCGTTGCGCGCCACCGGCACCGCGAACTCGACCTCGGCGTATTTCTCGTACGGCTGCGCCCGGCGCAGGTCCCACGGCACGCCCGAGGCGCGCAGGTTCGGCCCGCTGAAGCCCCAGCCGAGCGCCATCTCCGCCGTCATGACGCCGATGTCCACCGTGCGCTGCTTCCAGATGCGGTTGGTGGTCAGCAGGCCTTCCATGTCGTCGACGAACTTCGGGAAGGTGCGGCACCAGGCGGCGATGCGCTCCTCCAGGCCAGCCGGCAGGTCGCGCGAGACGCCGCCGTGGCGGAAGTAGTTGGCGTGCAGGCGGGCGCCGGAAGCCGCCTCGTAGAACTCCATCAGCTTCTCGCGCTCCTCGTAGCCCCAGAGCGAAGGCGTCAGCGCGCCGCAGTCCAGCGCGTAGCTCGTCACGTTGAGCAGGTGGTTCAGGATGCGGGTGATCTCGGCGAACATGGTGCGGATCCACTGCGCCCGCTCCGGCGCCTCGATGCCGAGCAGCTTCTCCGTCGCCAGGGCGAAAGTGTGCTCCATGCACATCGGCGACACGTAATCCAGCCGGTCGAAATACGGGATCGCCTGCACGTAGGTCTTGTATTCGATCAGCTTCTCGGTGCCGCGGTGCAACAGGCCGATATGCGGATCGGCGCGCTCCACGACCTCGCCGTCCATTTCCAGGATCAGCCGCAGCACGCCATGTGCCGCCGGATGCTGGGGGCCGAAGTTGATCGAATGGCTGTCGATCTCGACGGTCTTGATGACACGCGCCGTCTGCTCGCCGGTGGCCGCGCCGATGACGTCGTCTGACGATGCGCCACTCATGACCGATGCGCCTTCTCATCGCCGGGCAACGTCGTCATCGCCTCCCAGGGCGAGACGAAATCGAAATTGCGGAAATCCTGCGTCAGTTTCACCGGCTCGTACACCACCGCTTTGCGGTCCTCGTCGTAGCGGACCTCGACATAGCCGGTGAGCGGGAAATCCTTGCGCAGCGGATGCCCCTCGAAGCCGTAATCCGTAAGGATGCGCCGCAGATCCGGCTGGCCGGAGAACAAAATCCCGAACAGGTCCCAGGCCTCGCGCTCCCACCAGGTCGCAACCGGCCAGACGCCATGCACCGACGGCACCGGCTGAACCTCGTCGGTCGTGACGATCACCCGCAGCCGCTGGTTGAGCGACACCGACAGCAGATTATAGACGACCTCGAACCGCTCCGCCCGGGTGGGCCAATCCAGGCCGGCGATGTCCATCACCTGCTCGAAGGCGAGCGCCGGATGGTCGCGCAAGGCGGTGCAAAGCTCGGCGATCGCCGGACGCTCGGCATGCGCCACCAGCTCCCCCAGCAAGGTCTCCACGCGCATGACGCCGGGCAGTGTCGCCACGAGGTCGGCGATGGGCTCACCCACGAAGGATGGTCCCGGTGCGACGGATCTTCTTTTGCAGTTGCATGATGCCGTATACCAGAGCCTCCGCCGTGGGGGGGCAGCCGGGCACGTAGATGTCCACCGGCACCACACGATCGCAGCCGCGAACCACCGAATACGAATAATGATAATAACCGCCGCCATTGGCGCAGCTGCCCATGGAGATCACCCAGCGCGGCTCCGGCATCTGGTCGTAGACCTTGCGCAGCGCCGGAGCCATCTTGTTGACCAGGGTGCCGGCCACGATCATCACGTCCGACTGGCGCGGGCTGGGGCGGAAGATCACGCCGTAGCGGTCCAGGTCCAGTCGCGCCGCGCCGGCGTGCATCATCTCGACCGCACAGCAGGCCAGGCCGAAAGTCATCGGCCACATCGAGCCGGTGCGCGCCCAGTTCATCAGCGCATCGACGCTGGTAGTGGCGAAACCGCGCTGCACGATCGGGTTGTCGCCGGCCGGGCGCAGGATATCGTCAACCAGATTAAGCGGCTGTGGGTTGTGCATCACCCGGCTGACAGAATCGATCATTCCCATTCGAGCGCTCCCTTCTTCCACACGTAGGCAAAGCCGATGATCAGCAGCAGCAGGAACAAGGCCATCTCGATCAGCGCGATCGCGCCGATCTGC
>JAYTQW010000145.1:0-1743 GCA_043746535.1 Rhodospirillales bacterium | reverse complement strand
TCCACCGCGCGGGCGAACCGCGCCAGCATCACCGCCGGGGGCGCGCCGTGCAGCGCCTCGGTGCCGGCCATGTCGATCAACGCCTCGTCGATCGACAGCGGCTGCACCATCGGCGACAAATCGTGCATCAACGCGCGCACTTGGCGCGCGGCGGCGGAGTATTTGGCGAAATCGGGGCGGATCACCACCGCGTCCGGGCAGGCTTTCAGCGCCTGCCACATCGGCATGGCGCTGCGTACGCCGTGGATGCGCGCCACGTAGCAGGCGGCGGCGACCACGCCGCGCACGCCGCCGCCGACCACCACCGGGCGCGCCGCCAGCTCCGGGCGGTCGCGCTTCTCGACGCTGGCGAAGAAGGCGTCGCAATCGACATGGGCGATGCCGAGGTCGAACAGCTCGGCATGGCGCACGATCCGCCGCCCGCCGCACCGGGCGCAGGCCGGCTGCGCACCGGCGCGTGCGTCGCAGTCGCGGCAGAAACCCGGCGCGGTTAGGGCGCCGGCCACATCCAGGCGGCCCCGCGCACGCCCGACGAGTCGCCGTGCTTGTTCTTCACCACCGGCGTGTTCACGAAATCGGAGAACACGTGCGCCTTCATCACCCTCGGCACCGCCTCGTACAGGTGCTCCATGTTCGACAGGCCGCCGCCGAGCACGACGATGTCGGGGTCCAGCAGGTTGACGATGATCGCCAGCCCACGGCCCAGCCGGTCGGCATGGCGGACCAGGGCGGCCCTCGCGCGCTCCTCGCCGGCGGCGGCGCGGGCGGGGATGCCGCTGGCGTCGCGCGCGTCGGGGCCGTCGCAATCGATCGCCAGCGCGGTGCCGGAGATCCAGCGCTCCAGGCAGTTGTACTGGCCGCACCAGCAATGCGGGCCGGGGCTTTCCTCGGGCGTCGGCCACGGCAGCGGGATATGGCCCCACTCGCCGGCGATGCGGTGCGGCCCTTCGATCACCTGGCCGTCGACCACGATGCCGCCGCCGCAGCCGGTGCCTATGATGACGCCGAACACCACCTTGCAGCCGACGCCGGCGCCGTCCGACGCCTCGCTGAGCGCAAAGCAGTTGGCGTCGTTGCCGACCCGCACCGCGCGGCCCAGCGCCTCGGCGAGGTCGCGGTCGAAGCTGTGGCCGTTCAGCGCGATCGAGTTGGCGTTCTTGACCAGGCCGGTGGCTGGGCTGATCACGCCGGGGATGCCGACGCCGACGCTGCCGACGCCGCCCAGCGCCTGTTCCGCGCCGTGGACCAGATCGACCATCGCCCGCACCGCGTCGGGGTACAGCGCCGGGGTCGGCACCCGGGTGCGGTGGGTGAACGAGCCGTCGGCGCCCAAGGCCACGATCTCGATCTTGGTGCCGCCGAGGTCGATGCCCAGGCGAAAGTCATATGGCTTGCTCATGGGTTTCATTCTGCCGTGAACATGACACTTGCTCAAGGGAGCGACTGCGGCCGAGAGTTGGCCTATGTGAGGGCGCATGAGCGAAACCCTGCTGGATGTCAAAGGCATGAGCTGCCCGTTGCCGGTGCTGCGCGCCAACCGCGCCCTGCGTGGGCTGGCGGCGGGCGAGCGGCTGCGCGTGCTGGCCACCGACCGCGCGGCGATCGCCGACTTCCAGGCGTTCTGCCGTGAGACCGGGCACGCCCTGGTGGCCTGGAGCGAGGATGGGGAAACCCTCAGCTTCGTGATCCGAAAGAAAGAGGACGCACCGCCATCGCAGGAGTGAGCTTGGCCCGGACCGCGCT
>JAYTQW010000144.1:0-9983 GCA_043746535.1 Rhodospirillales bacterium | reverse complement strand
GCCACCGGCCTCGTGCTCGGCCTGGCGGTGCTGGTGAAGTTCCTGCCGGCGGTGCTGGCGCCGGCGTTCTGGCGGCGCTGGGACTGGCGCATGGCGGCGGCCGGGCTGGGCGTGATCGTCGCGTTGTATGCCTGCTACGCCGGCGCCGGCTGGCGCGTGCTGGGCTTCCTGCCCGGCTATGCCTCCGAAGAAGGGCTTGCAACCGGCGACGGGTTCTGGCTGCTGGCCGGATTGGGCCAGGTGTGGGCGCTGCCGCCCGCCGCCGGCGCCGTCTTCCTGGCCTTGCTCGCCGCCGGCCTGCTCGCCGCGTTGTGGGTGCTTTCCGCCCGTCCGTTCGCCCCCCCGCACGACGTGGCCCGCGACCTGCCCGCCGTCGCCGCGCAGTCGGGCTGGCTCATCGCCATCCTGCTGGTGGCGCTCTCCCCACACTACCCCTGGTACTACGCCTGGGTCTGCGTCCCCGCCGTCATCGCCCCGCAACGCAGCGCACTGTTCCTCGGCGTCGCCAGCCTGCTGTTCTACCTCGATCCCCTGCACGAGAGGTTCATTTGGCCCGCGCTGGTGTTCGTGCCAACGCTGGCCTTGGCAATCCTCGACATCCGGCGGCCGCTGTCGCGCGCGGCCCTGCCCCATTCGGAGCCTCATCATGGACCAGAACGTCGAGTTGGCACCCCAGCCGGTCGATCCGAAGCGTTACTTTGAGGCGGTCGCCGACAGCCGCACCGGCATCGCCCACGCCGAGCCGGTCTGCCTGTACCTGGAGGTCACCAACCGCTGCAACCTGCTGTGCGAAACCTGTCCGCGCACGTTCGAGGAGCTGGAACCCCCGGCCGACATGTCGTGGGAGCTGTTCACCAGCATCGTCGATCAGGTCCCCAACATCCAGCGCGTGGTGCTGCACGGCGTCGGCGAGCCGATGCTGGTGCGCGACCTGCCGCGCATGGTCGCCTACCTCAAGCGGCGCGGCGCGCATGTGCTGTTCAACACCAACGGCACGCTGCTGAACCCGAAGAACGGGCGGGCGCTGGCCGAGGCCGGGCTGGACGAGTTGCGCGTCTCGCTGGACGCCGCCGACGCCAAGACCTTCCTGGCGGTGCGCGGCAAGGACTATTTCAACCGCATCGTGCGCAACGTGCGCGCCTTCACCGCCGCCCAGCGCGAGGGCGGGTGGGCCACCCCGCGCGTCTCGCTGTGGCTGACCGGGCTGCGCGAGACCATCGACCAGTTGCCGGCGTTCGTGCGGCTGGCGCATGAGATCGGCGTGCCGGAGGTGCATCTGCAACGCCTGGTGTTCGTGCCCGAGGGGCGCGGCATGGCGCGCGCGGATCAGGCGCTGTTCGAGAGCGTGGCCGGGGAGGAGGCCGGGCAGTTGCGCGAGGCGACCACGCTGGCCGCCGAACTCGGCATGATCTTCGACGCATCAGGTGCCACCGAGCCGGGCGTCAGCCTACAACGCCAGTCCGACGACAAGCCGTGGTCGCTGTGCCGCCGGCCGTGGTCGCTGATGTATTTCACCGCGCATGGCCGCTCCATCCCGTGCTGCATCGCGCCGTTCTCGATGGACGGCTACGACCAGTTCACCCTGGGCGACGCCTCGCAGGAGACGCTGCGCGACATCTGGAACGGCCCGCGCTACCAGGATTTCCGCCGCGCCCTGCTGTCCGACGCGCCGCCGAAGGTGTGCGCCAACTGCGGCCTGCGCTGGAGTCTGTGACCCCGGCCGTCGCGTGCGTCATCCCGGTCCTGAACGAGGCCGGCGCCATCGGCCCCACCGTGCGCGGCCTGCTGCGTCCGGAGGTCGGCCTGATCGTCGTGGTCGACGGGCGCAGCCATGACGGCACCGTCCAGGAGGCGCGCGCGGCGGGCGCGGAGGTTCTGGTCGAGGTCCGCCCCGGCTATGGTCGGGCCTGCGCCTCCGGGGCCGCGCTGGCAGCCGCGCGCGGGGCGGAGATCGTGGTGTTCCTCGACGGCGACGGCGCCGACGTGCCCGAGGCCCTGCCCTCCCTGCTCGCCCCGATCCTGGCCGGCACCCACGATTTCGTCCTCGCCAGCCGTACCCGGGGGACCCGCGAGCCCGGCAGCATGCTGTGGCACCAGGTCGCCGCCGGCCTCGTCATCGGGGCCGCCGTCGGCGTGCTGACCGGCACACGCTACAGCGACATGTGCGCGTTCCGGGCGCTGCGCGTGGAGACGCTGGCGCGGCTGGACATGCGCGAGACGGGCTATGGCTGGAACCTGGAGATGCAGATGAAGGCGGCGCGCGCCGGCCTGCGCATCCTGGAAGTGCCGGTGCCGTACCGGCGGCGGATCGCCGGCGAGTCGAAGGTGTCCGGCAACCTGCGCGGCACGCTGCGCGCGGGCAGCCGGATCATGCGGGTGATGGCGCGGCTGGCGCGGGCCTGAGCACACCCACGCGGGATGGCGATGCCGGTATCCCGATAGGGCGAATTCGACCGCTCCATCGGATCGCGTCCGGCCGCCGCCTCATGGATCACCGAAGCCGCGTGAAGCCGCCGTGAGCGGATCGGCCGCATGATCGAACCTTGCAGTCCGCACAGCTCCGCTCGCGGTCCGGCCCGTCACGTTAACTTCACGGAATAGTTGACAACGTGCGTTAATATCGCATAAATCAGGCGCGAACAGTTCGCAGCCCTGATTGGAGTTTGCCATCATGCCTTTTGACAATACCAGAACGGAATTTGACAACCATATAACGAAGTCGGTCACGACGACTATCAAGGGTGCCGCCTACGCCGATGGCGCGACCCTGTCCGGAACGTGGACCGCCAACTATAACAGCACCGGCGGCCTGGTCAGCGTCACCAGTGCCACTTTCACGGTATCCGGACCCGGCGGCACCAACACCTTCACGCATATGGGCACCCTGCAATACGCCCGGGACCCGACCAAGAGCGGATTCAGCTCCTACGAGATTCACAACCTGAACTCGAGCGGCAGTGGCACCTACAACAGCCTCTATATCGACTGGAGGAGCACGGCACCGAGTTCGTTCTACGAGGGCAGCCCGTCGCTGTTCACCTCGATCAAGAACAGTGCCGTCAGCAAGTCCGCCTCGATCCGGCTGGTAAACGACGGAACCAGCGGAACCGGCACGGTTCCCAGCATCACCGGCCTGCCCGCGACCGAGAGCACGAGCAGCGCCACGCCGATCGATCCGTTCAGCAAGGTGGGCGTCACCGATCCGGATTCCACCAGCGCCACCATCACCCTCACCGGCAAGGGTGGCGCCACCGATGCCAACGGAGTCCTCAGCGGCGCCGGCCTGACCAAGACCGCGACCGGCACCTACAGTCTCGCCTTCACCACTCCCGCCAACCTGACCGCCGAGCTGGATGCGCTGAAGTTCACGCCCACCACCGGCCAGGTCCCCGCCGGCGGCACCGTCGCGACCGCGTTCAACGTGTCTGTCAACGACAGCCATGGGTCGGCTTCGGCCAGCAGCGCCCTCACCGTGACCGCCGCCTGCTTCCTGCGCGGAACACGCATCGCGACCCCCGATGGCGAGGTGGAAATCGAGCGACTCGCCATTGGCGACCTGGTTCTGCTGCAATCCGGTGAGGCGATGCCGGTCAGATGGATCGGCCGGCACGGCTATGACCGTCGCTTCATCGCCGGCAACGTCGATGTCCTGCCGATCCTGATCGGCGCCGGCGCCTTGTCCGACGGGGTGCCGGTACGCGACCTGTTCGTGTCGCCGAAGCACGCGATGTTCATCGACGGCGTGTTCATCCATGCCGACGAGCTGCTGAACGGACGCTCGGTGCGGCAGGTGGCCGACCTCGCCGTGGTCGAGTATTTCCACGTCGAACTCGACCGGCACGCCGTCATCATCGCCGAGGGCGCATTGACGGAGAGCTATGTCGAGTTCGACAACCGCGACAAGTTCCAGAATGCGGCCGAGTTCCGCGCCCTCTACCCCGACGCCGGCAGCGAGCCGGCAACCTTCTGCGCCCCGCTGGTCGAAGATGGCCCGTTGCTGGAGGCGGCGCGTAGGCGCATCGCGGCGCGGGCTGGGTTCCAGGACACCGGCGCCGCGCCTCCGACAGGCGAGCTGCTGGGCCACATCGACAACCTGCGCGACGACGCCGCCGACGGCTGGGCGATCGACAGCGTGCAGCACGACGTGCCGGTGCGGCTGGAGATCTACGACCACGGCCAACTGGTCGCCACCACCGTCGCGGACCGCTGGCGCCCCGACCTGGCCGATGCCGGCATCGGCAACGGCCGGGCCGGGTTCAAGGTGCAACTCCCGCCCGCCCGGCACGGTGGCCGTGACATAGAAATCCGTCGCGCGACGGACGGTGCGATATTGGGCGCGGAGGCGTCACGCGTATCGGAGCGGATCGCGGCGTGAGGCCGGTCAGTGCACTGTTGATACCACACCACTGAACGGGTTACCGACTCGCCCAGCCTCCTGGGAGTGGTCCCTGCCGCTCACGATTGACAGTCGTGGGTGGCAGGGACCTGGCTGGCTTTGGTGGAAACCGGCGACTCGACTGGGCAACTGTTCACCCGCGCAATGACGCCGGCCGGCTTTGCGGAAAGTCCCGGAAACATCGCCAGGACCTCGACCTGGCTGACCGATATGTCGCGGTCGGGGTGAACGCCAGCGTGGCGCGTCACTTGCCGCCCGCCCACGCCAGCCCCAGCCCCGCCCCCACCAGCAAGCCGCCCGTCACCCGGTTGATCATCCGGCCCTTGGCCGAGATCCACACCCGCGCCCGCCCGGCCAGCACCGCCCAGACCGAGTCGCAGCCCAGCATCACCACCACGAACGTCACCGACAGCAGCGCCAGTTGCGGCGCCAGCGGGCGCGCGGGCGCGATGAACTGCGGGAAGAAGGCGCCGAAGAACAGCAGCACCTTCGGGTTGCTCAGCGTCACCAGCAGCCCGCGCAGCATCATCGCGCGCACCGGCTGCCGTGGCCGGGCGCCCCCGGCCAGGACCGGCGGTGCCGCCATCCAGGCGCGCACGCCGAGATAGACCAGATACGCCGCTCCCGCCCAGCGCAGCACCGCGAACGCCTGCCCGACCACTGTCAGCAACATGCTCATGCCCATCGCCACCAGGGTCAGTTGGATCACCAGGCCGGCGCCGCTGCCGACCAGCGTCAGCAGGCCGTAGCGGGTGCCGTACGCCACCGAGTTCGATACGATCAGCGCCATGTTCGGCCCTGGGAACACCGCCAGCAACACCGTCGTCAGCACGAACGCCGCATACAATCCAGGCGCCATCGCCATTCCCCTAACTCAACACCTGCATGTCGCCATCGACCGCCATCGACTGCCCGCTGATCGTGGCGCCGAACGGGCTGCACAGGTATAGCGCCATGTTGGCGATGTCTTGCTGCGTCACGAAGCAGCGCAGGCTGGTGGTGGCCAGCGCCGCCTCCGTCTGCGCCGCCTCGCTCACCCCGCGCGACGCCGCCTTGGCCGCCAGCACGGCGGTCTGGCGCGGTCCCGCCACCAGCCCGGGCAGGATCGCGTTGACGCGGATGCCGTCCGGCCCCAGTTCGATCGCCAGCGATTTGGTGAACCCGATCACCCCCCACTTCGCCGCCGCATAGGGGCTGCGCCGCGAGAAGCCGAACCGCCCGGCGGCGCTGCTCAGGTTGATGATGGCGCCCCCGCCCGCCGCCCGCAGCGCCGGCACCGCGCGCCGGGCGCAATGGAACATGGCGGCGAGGTCGATTTGCAGCGTGGCGTCCAGCGCCGCCGGGTCGATGTCCTCGACCCGCGCGGTCGGCCCGGCGATGCCGGCGTTGTTCACCAGCACGTCCAGCCCGCCCAGCCGCGCCACCGCCGCGTCCACGAACGCCGCCATCTCCGGGCCGCTCGCCGCATCCGCGCGCATCCCGGCATGGCCGCACCCGGCCAGCGCCCGCGCGTCGATGTCGCAGATGAACACCTTTGCGCCGCAGAACGCGAAGCTGTCGGCCATCGCCAGCCCGATGCCGCCCGCCGCCCCGCTGATCGCCACCCGCATCCCGGCCAGGTCGACCGGCAAAGGCACGCTCGCCCCGCTTACCATGTTCCGCCCCTACTTCATTGCGGTTCATGCTAGACCCGCCGCCACTCCTACCAAAGGCCGCGCCATGCAGGACTCCGCATCTTCCGTGCCCCCCGCGCTGCTCTGGATCGGCCTGCTGGCGCTGGTGGCGATCGTCGCCTTCGCCACCACCAAGACGGTGCCGCAGGGCCAGGTGTGGACGGTCGAGCGGTTCGGCGCCTTCACCCGGCTGCTCAGCCCCGGCCTCAACATCCTGGTGCCGTTCGTGGAGAAGGTCGGCCGCCGCCTGAATGTGCAGGAGACGGTGCTCGACATCCCCGAACAGAGCGTCATCACCGGCGACAACGCCACCGTCGCGGTCGACGGCGTGATCTACTTCCGCATCATGGAGGCGGATAAGGCGGCGTACCAGGTCGCCAACCTGAACCAGGCGCTGAGCACGCTGGCGATGACCAACATCCGCGCGGTGATCGGCGAGATGGAGCTGGATGCCGCGTTGTCGTCGCGCGAGCGCATCAACACCTCGCTGCTGACCATCCTGGACGGGGCCACGCACCCGTGGGGCGTGAAGGTCAGCCGCGTCGACATCCGCAAGATCGAACCGCCGGAGAACCTGGTGCGGGCGATGAATTTGCAGATGACCGCCGAGCGTGAGCGCCGCGCCGTGGTGGCCCGCGCCGAGGGCGAGCGGCAGGCGGCGATCCTGCGCGCCGAGGGCGAAAAGCAGGGTTTGGTGCTGGCCGCCGAGGGCCGCCAGCAGGCGGCGATGCGCGACGCCGAGGCACGCGAGCGGCTGGCGCAGGCGGAGGCGGTGGCGACCCGGGCGGTGGCGCAGGCGGCGGCGGAGGGCGGCGAGCCGGCGTTGCGCTACTTCATCGCCGACCGCTACGTGCGCGCGTTCGCGCAGATGGCGTCCTCGCCCAACGCGCGTCTGGTGGTGGTGCCGATGGAGGCCACCGCACTGGCCGGCGGCATCACCCAGGCACTGGAGCTGCTGCGGGCGCCGCGCGCATGAGGCCGGCATGATCTGGTTGCTGGCCGGCGTGGCGCTGCTGGTCGGGGAGATCGTCATCCCCGGCGTGTTCCTGATGTGGCTCGGCGTGGCCGCCCTCGGCACCGGGGCCGCGACGCTGGCCGCCGGGCTGACGCTGGGGCCGGAGGTGGCGCTGTTCGCGGTGCTGGCGGCGCTCGCGGTCCTGGCCGGCTGGCGCCTGCAACGCCCGCGCCATCCGGTGCTGAACACCCCGCAATCGGGACTGGTGGGGCGCAGCGCCACCGCCCTCACATTCAATGGCCGAGAGGGCCGCGTACGCGTCGGCGACAGCGACTGGCCGGCACGGCTGGCGGCTTACGCCGACGCATCCGGCCCGCTGCGCGTGGTGGCGGTCGAGGGCACCACGCTGGTTGTGGCAGGCGTCGATCAGCCGGACGGTGGCTAACGCAGGTTGCGGACCGCAACCTCCTCAAGCCGCAGTTGCATGACGTGTCCGCTCTGCCAGGCATTGGCGCCTGGTTGCACGTCGGGCATCGCGATGTCGGCGCGATCCTGCCGCAGCGTTACGGTCGAGGCGCCGAACCGGCGGTCGCGGTCACGCAGCCTGGCCTCGTCGATCTGCCCATCCTTGGTGAAGCCCATCATCAACTGCGGGATGCCCATCGGAAAGCCGGCGTCGCGATCGATCTGCCAGGTGTGCCAGGTGTGCCAGGTCTTGCCATAGGTGGTGACCAGATCCCGCATGAGGCGTGCCCGGCCACCTCCGGGACGCCTGGGGCGATCAGCTCACCCGATTTCACCTCGTAGTTATGGCTGTGCCACAGCCGCCTCTCGTCGTCGGGCAGGGTCTTGAACACCCGTTCGCTGACGATGTACTCGATGCCGATCAGCTTGGCGGTCGCGAGATTGGAGTCATAGATCACGCACTGGTGGAAGTCCTCGTTCAGGTGCATGCAGTAGTGGTTGGCCTCGACCTGCCGGCCCATGTCGTCGGCATAGAAATGGAAACCGTTGAGATAGGCGCTCATCGCATCGAGTGGCCGCTTGACCTGGACCGCGTCCGTGTATGAAGCAGGCCCATATCCCGGTCTCCGGCTTGTCGCACGCATGTGACGGCGCACACTGCGGACAGTTCGCGTCAAGGCCGCTCAGGCCGCCAGCTTCTCCATGATCGCATCCACCACCTCATCGGGCGTCCCACCCACCTCGACCGTCAGGGGATGCTCGTCGGGGGTCGGCAACTCCAGCGTGGCGATCTGGCTGCCCAGCAGCGAGGCCGGCATGTAGTGGCCGCGGCGGGCCGCCAGCCGGGCCGCCAGCACCTCGGGGCTGGCGTGCAGGAACACGAACCGCACGCCCAGGCGCATGCCGAGCAACCGGTCGCGATAGCTGCGCTTCAGGGCCGAGCAGGTGACGATGCCGCCATGGCCGTCGGCAAGCCTCGCGTCGATCCAGGCGGCCACGCGGTCCAGCCACGGCCAGCGGTCGGCGTCGTCCAATGGAATGCCGGAGCGCATCTTCTCCACGTTCGCGGGCGGATGCAGCTCGTCACCCTCCTGAAACGGCCAGCCCAGCCGCTTGGCCAAGTCCACCGCGATGGTGGTCTTGCCGCTGCCGGACACGCCCATCACGATCAGGACCTGAGGCGCGATCCCGGTCATCAGGCGACCAGCTTCGCCCAGCTATGCCCGCTGCGTGCCAGCAGCGCGTCCGCCGCCGATGGGCCGGCGCTGCCCGCCTCGTACGGCGCCGGCGGCGAGCTCTCGTCGGCCCACAGGTCCAGGATCGGCTCCACCGCGCGCCAGCCGACCTCCACGTTATCGGCGCGCTGGAACAGGGTCGCGTCGCCGATCATCACGTCGTACAGCAGCGTCTCGTAGCCGGTGGCGCTGCCGGTCTTGAAGTAGTCGCTGTAGCGCATGTCCATGGTGACGCCGCCGAGGCGCACCAGCGGCCCCGGCACCTTGGCGCTGAATTGCAGGCTGACGCCCTCGGTCGGCTGGATGTGCAGCGTCATCACGTTCGGGGTCAGCGCGCTGACCGGGGTGTCGCGGAACAGCGCGTACGGCGCCTGCTTGAAATGCACCACGATCTCCGTCTTGCGCATGGTCGTGCGCTTGCCGGTGCGGACATAGAACGGCACCCCCGCCCAGCGCCAGTTGTCGATGCCGAACTTCATGGCGACATAGGTCTCGGTGTTGGAGCGCGGATCGACCCCCGGCTCCTGCCGGTAGCCGACCACCGCCTGATCGCGCACCGTTCCCGCCGTATACTGGCCGCTGACGACGCAGTGGCGCACCTGCTCGGCGCTGAGCGGGTGGATGGCGTCGATCACCTTGGCCTTCTCGGCGCGCACCGCGTCGGCGTCGAAGCTGTTCGGCGCCTCCATCGCGGTCATCGCCAGCAGTTGGAACATGTGGTTCGGCACCATGTCGCGCAACGCCCCGGTCGGCTCGTAGAACTTGGCGCGCTGCTCGACCCCTACCGTCTCGGCGGCGGTGATCTCCACATAATCAATGTGGTCGCGCTGCCACAGCGGCTCGAAGATGCCGTTGCTGAAACGCAGCGCCATGATGTTCTGCACCGTCTCCTTGCCCAGGAAATGGTCGATCCGGTACACTTGGCTCTCGTCCAGCACGTTCAGGATGCGGGCATTGAGCGCCTTGGCCGAGATCAGGTCATGGCCGAACGGCTTCTCGATCACCACGCGACGGAAGCCCTGCGGTCCCTCGCGCAGCAACTCGGCCTGCGCCAGCCGGTCGATCACCGGCCCGAAGAAGCGGTCGGCCACGGCGAGGTAGAACACTGCGGCACCATCGCCGATCCATTGCTTGATCGCCGCGAACGTAGCCGGGTCGTCGAAGTCGCCGGACTGGTAGTGCAGCCGGTCGCGCAGCCAGTTGAGCGCGGTCTGGTCCAGGCTGCTGGGCGAGAACTCGCCGCCGCGATCCTTCAGGAA
>JAYTQW010000143.1:0-7845 GCA_043746535.1 Rhodospirillales bacterium | reverse complement strand
GATCGCGCACGGGTTGTGCCGAAATCAGGGATAAGCGTCGCGGCGGCATCACGGTGGTCTCGGCCACGTCGACCACCAGCCGTCCCGGCATCTGCATGTGATGCGCGGTCTGGCCCGGCGTCAGCGACAGGTCGGCATGGTCGCCGGCGACGCGCCAGCCGGCCACATCGCCACCGGGATGCGCCGGCAGCGCCAGCACGCTGCCGGGGATACGCACCGACAGTCGGTCGTCACGGGCGCTCACCAGCGGCGTCACGCCCGGCGGCAGGTCAAACACGACGCGGACGAAGCCGGGGTGCCGCCCGACCCGCAGCGGCAGCGCCATGGCGGCAGGAGGCGCGGCAGTGTCCGCCGGCTGCGCCCAGGCCACGCCAGGCATCGCGCCGGGCGTCACGCCCAGCACCACACCCAATATCGCGCCCACCACAGGCAGCCATGTCCGGCGCGGGGTCCGGCGCGGAGTCCGGCGCGGACGGCCGCGCCCCGGCATCAGGCAGCGCCGGCCAGCAATTGGTCGATGTCGTTCTGCAACAGCGCCGACGCGGGCAGTTGCGGGCCTTGCAGGAACACCAGCGGCGCGCTTGCCCGCGGACGCTCCGGCGCCTGTTCGACGGTGCCGATGACGCGCGCGACCACGGCCTCGATCTTCTTCAGGGCGGCGACGACCTTGGTGATGCGCTGGCCGGTGATGTCCTGGAAACTGCAAGCCTCGTAGATCCTCTCCGTGGCCGACTGCAACGCGGACCATTCCGGCCCGCCGCGCGCCAGCGTGCCGCCGACCACGTCCAATGCCTCGCATGCCTCAAATATCTTGTCGGTGGCGCTGGCGGTGTGCTCGACCACCGCGTCGAGTTCGTCGGTGGCGCTGGGGATGTGTTCGCGGGTGATGTCGTCCACCCGCAAATCCGCCAGTTCGGCCCTGGTCGCCGTGATGGTGTCGGCCAGCACGCGCAGTTCCACCATCATGTCGGCGGAGACGGAGACGGAGGGATCATGCATGGACCAGCACCTTTTCGATTTTCTCACGCAGGGTCTCGGCGTTGAACGGCTTGACGATGTAGTTGGAGACCCCCGCCTGCTTCGCCGCCACCACGTTGTCGGCCTTGCTTTCGGCGGTGATCATGATGAACGGCGTCGCGCGCAGCCTGTTGTCCGCGCGCACCGCCAGCAGCAGTTCCAGGCCGGTCATCGGCGCCATGTTCCAGTCGCTGATGATCAGGCCGTAATCGCCGCTGTGCAGCTTCGCCAATGCCTCGCTGCCGTCGCTGGCCTCCTCGACATTGTGGAAATCGATCTGCTTCAACAGGTTGCGGATGATCCGCAGCATGGTTTTATAGTCGTCGACGATCAGCACGTTCATAGACTTGTTCATCGGCAATGGCCTCCTTGCGCACGGCATCGGCTCGCGCGTTTCATGGTTGATCAGGAATGCGCCGGCACTTCGTTGGCGCGGGCACGCAGCGATGCGAGATCGGCGGTCAGCCGACGTGCGCGGTCGGGCAGCATGGCGGCGAGCACCGCCGCCAGCTTCACTTCCCTCATGCGGTCGCTGATCGGCAGCAGGATCGCCGGGTCGAGATCGTTGAAGATCAGTGCCGCGTCTTTCGCGCGCATGGTCTCGTAAACCTTCACCATGCTGCGCAGCCCAGCCTCGTCGCGGCCCTGGCGTCCCGCCTCCAGCGCCTCCAGGCGATGCTGCAAGGCGGTGAGTTCGTCCATTCGCAACGTCAGCCGCTTCTCGGCGGCGGCCAGCACGCCCTCGCGCGGCACCAGCGCCGCCTCCCGCGCGTCCAGCGCCAACTGGCGCTGCCGCAGGTCGAGCAGCACCGTGCGTTCGGCGGCGCTGACCGGCGGCATATCGGGCAGCCTCAACGACGTGGGCGCCGCCACCGGCTCCGGCCGCGACGCGCCGGCCGGGGCTGGCACCGCGCTGGGCAGTGTTTCCGCGGCGGCGGCGCGGACCAGACCCGCCGACTTCCACGCCAGCAGTGCCGTCATCGCCAGCATGGCGCAGGGCAGCAGCCGAGGCTTGCTCAACGGGCGCATGGCGCCGGCAACCGATGCGACGCGCTCATCGCACGCTGCCGATAAGACGTGCTCATCGCACGCTTTTGACACGACGTGCTCATCGCACGCTGCGCAGGGCCGCGAGCAGGTCGCGCTCCGCCTTGCTGCGTGGGCGCAGGGCCGGGTCGGACGACAGCGCCTCGGGCCAGGCGGGATCGGCGCCCGCGAGCGCCGGTTCCGCCATCGCCACCTGGGCCGCCGTCTCCCATCGGTCCGCCTGCACGCCCAGTGCGGGGGATGGCGACGGGTCCGATGCTGCCGGCGGCGTGGTCGCGGCGAGGCGCAGGCCGCGTTCCAGCCGCTCGGTCATGCGTTCGGCCAGCGCCACCAGCCCGGCCAGTTCGTGGCTCTGGTTGCTGGCCTGCGTCGTCTGGCTGGCGATCTGCCGCCCGGCACCCTCCGCCGCCGCCCGCAGCCGTGCAACGCCTTGCTCGGCGCCCAGCGTGCTGTCGGTGAGACTCGCCATCAGCGCCTCCAACGCCGGGCGGTCGCGCCGCAGCGTGCCGAGCGTCCGTTCCAGCCGGAACGCCATCAGCATGGTCGCGACGAGGACGACGATGACGACGAGATCGAGCAGCCATTGCATGCGGACCATCCATTCCTCGAACTTGGCGCAACAGGATGAAAAATAGGTTTCCGCCGACGGTGGATCGGTGGACGGCGGATCGGTGGACGGCGGATCGGCACGTGACGGTTCAGCGGGCAGCGGTTCAGCGGGCAGCGGGCGGCGGGCGCAGCAACTCGCGTTCGATCTGCACCGCGACGCGGTTCTTGCGCTGGCCCAGGCGCCCCTCGAACAGCGGCACCGCGCCGCAGCGTATGGTGACCGGGGCGCCGCGCTGGCAGCTCAGCGTGATGCGGCTGCCCGGCTGCAACGCCATGACATCGCTCAGCCGCATGGTCTGTTCGTCGAGCACCACGTCGAGGTCGATGTCGGTGTGGCGCAGCTCCTCCGCGAGATGCGTCTCCCAGATCGAGTCGCGCCCGAACTTCTCGCCCATGAACTGCTGCAACAGCAATTCGCGCACCGGCTCCAGGGTCGCATAGGGCAGCAGCAGCTCCACCCGCCCGCCGCGATCCTCCATGTCCACGCGCATCCGCACCACGACGGCGGCGTTGGACAGCCGGCTGATGGTGGCGAAGCGCGGGTTGACCTCCAGCCGCTCGAACCGGAAGTTCACCGGGCAGAGCGGGTCGAAGCTGGCCGACAGGTCGGCCAGCACGACATGCACCAGCCGCTCCACCAGCGTGCGCTCGATGGTGGTGTACGGGCGCCCCTCGATGCGCATGGCGGCGGTGCCGCGACGCCCGCCCAGCAGCACGTCGACGATCGAGTAGATCATGGCGCTGTCGACCACCATCAGGCCGTAATTGTCCCACTCCTCCGCCTTGAACACCGCCAGCATCGCCGGCAGCGGGATCGAGTCGAGGAAGTCGCCGAAGCGCACGCTCAATATGTTGTCCAGCCCAACTTCGACGTTGTCGGAGGTGAAGTTGCGCAGCGAGGTCGACATGATGCGCACCAGCCGGTCGAACACGATCTCCAGCATCGGCAGCCGCTCGTAACTGATGAGCCCCGCGCTGATGATCCGCTGCATGCCCGAGCGGCCGTCCTCGCCGTCCGGCTCCTCCTCGATGCCGAGCAGGCTGTCGATCTCGGCCTGGTTCAGCACCCGCGCCGGCATCGACGGCGGCGCGTCGCCGGTGCCGCCGCCGGACGTCGCCTGCTCCCATTCGGCCGCGAGCGCGTCGTCGTCGTCCTGGTCGCTCATTGCACCAGCAGCTCGGTGAACAGCACGTCGACCGTGCGCGCCGGCGCCGCGGCGATGTTGGCGCGCGCGATCAGCTCCTCGCGCAGCCGCCAGGTTCCGGCGGAGCCACGCAACTCCTCCGGCCGCATCTCCCGCAGGTAGGTCTGGAACAGGTCGAGCAGCCTGGGCATGGCGGCGGCGATCAGCGGCGCGTCCTCCGCCCGCGCGATCTCCAGCCGGGCGTGCAGCCTGACGAACACGTTGCGCCGGGCGCCCGCGTTCATGTTGCAGATGACTTCGGGCAGGTCGACGAACACCGGCAGTTTCGGGACCGCCGCCTTGTCGCCCGCCATGGCGGGGCCGGGCGCCTTTGCGCCCAGTCCCAGCAGCGGCGGCAGGACTCCGCCGAACCACAGCCCAGCGCCGACCAGCGCCAGCAGGAGCGGGACCGCCAGGATCAGCAGCAGCCTGGCGCGGCCTTTCGCCGGAGCGGCGACGACGGCGACGGCGGCATCGGAATCCGGTATGGCGGCACTGCTCATCGCTCACCTGATGCTGGCACCGGCCAAACCTCCGCCACGACGCTTAACAAAGCGTTGCCACCCCGGCGTAATCTGCCGGGTGGGCACCAGGCACCCGGCACCGCCTGCCGCGTGGATGACATGGATGCCGACGCCATCTGGCGGCGTTCCGGCCGGCACGGGTTGGCATGCCGCTTGCGACCGGTTCGCCGCCGCATCGCCCGGAGGTCGCCTTGGACAACAACACCAGCATCGCCCTGTCCCGCCTGGTCGCACAGCAGCGCGCCATGGATGTCACCGCCAACAACATCGCCAACGCCGACACGCCCGCCTACCGCGCCAGCCGGATGCTGTTCAGCGACTGGCTGCAACGCGAACCCGGCGGCGGCGGCGTGGCGGGCGGACAGACGCTCAGCTTCACCCAGGACCGCGCCACCTGGCACGACCGCACGCCGGGCACCGTGACGATGACCGGCAACCCGCTCGACCTCGCCATCGGCCGCGCCGACGCCTGGTTCACCGTCCAGACCGCGAACGGCCCGCGCCTGACCCGGGCCGGGCATTTCAACCGCGCGCCGGACGGCCGCATCGTCGACGACGCCGACAACCCCCTGCTCGACACCGCCGGCCAGCCGATCAGGCTGGCTACCGGCGACACCCGCATCAGCGTCGCCGGCGATGGCGCCATCTCCACCGAGAGCGGCCCCGTGGCGCGCATCGGCATGGTGACGCCCGCCGACGACACCAGGCTGCAGGCGGAGGGCGGCCGGCTCTACATGGCGGGCGCCACCCCGACCGCGCCGGTCGCGGCCCCGCACCTCACCCAGGGCGGGCTGGAGCAGAGCAACGTGCAGCCGATCACCGAGATGACCGCGATGACCACGCAGTTGCGCGAGTTCCAGTTCGTCAGCCAGTTCGTCCAGGCCGAGGCCGACCGGCAGCAGGGCGCCATCGACAAGATCCTCAGGAAAGGGAGCTGACCGCCATGCGTTCGCTCGACATCGCCGGCACCGGCATGCAGGCACAGCAGACCAACGTCGAAGTCATCTCCAACAACATCGCCAACATGACCACGACCGGGTTCAAGCGGCGGCGGGCGGAGTTCCAGGACCTGATCTACCAGGACATCCGCCGCGTCGGCGCCAACTCGTCCGACAGCGGCACGGTGGTGCCGTCCGGGGCGCAGGTCGGGCTGGGCGTCAAGACCGGCGCCATCTACCGCATCAACGAACAGGGCAACCTGCAACAGACCTCGAACAGCCTCGACCTCGCGGTGCGCGGCAACGGCTATTTCCAGGTGGGGCTGCCATCGGGCGAGACCGCCTACACCCGCGACGGCACCTTCTCGCTGTCGCCGGCCGGACAGGTGGTGACCTCCGACGGCTATGTCGTGCAGCCGGGCATCACCATACCGGGCAACGCCACCAACGTCGCCATCAACGCCGCCGGACAGGTGCAGGTGACGCTGGACGGGCAGACCGCGCCGCAGACCGTCGGCACCATCGCCCTGGCGGTGTTCCCGAACGAGGCCGGGCTGGACGCGCAGGGCAGCAACCTGTTCCTGCAAAGCGGCGCCTCCGGCGACGCGGTCACCGGCACGCCCGGCTCGCCCGGCTTCGGCTCGGTGTTGCAGGGCTTCACCGAGACCTCCAACGTCAACGTGGTGACCGAGATCACCGACCTCATCACCGCCCAGCGCGCCTACGAGATGAACAGCAAGGTCATCACCGCCAGCGACCAGATGCTCTCCACCCTGACCAACCTGCGATGAGCGGCATGACCCGGTGGCTGGCCGCGTTCGCGCTTGCCGTGGCGCTGCCGCACGCCGCACCCGCCGCCCTGCTGCGCCCGTCCACGCGGCTGGCGGCCTCGGTCGTGCTGCTGTCCGACCTGTTCACCGACGCCGGCGCGCAGTCGGCCCTGGTGCTCGGTCCGGCGCCCGCGCCGGGCGGGCATATCGTGGTCGAGGCGCCGCAACTCGATGCCATCGCCCGCCAGTTCGGCGTCGACTGGCGCTCGCGCTCCGGGGCCGAACGGGCGGTGCTCGACCGGCCCGGCGTCGCCCTGGGGCGGGAGGCGGTGGCGGCCGCGTTGCGCGCGGCACTGGACGGCCAGGGCGCGCCGTCGGGCGACATCGTGCTGGCCGCGTTCGCCGGGCCGCTGCTGCCGGCGGAGGCGAATGCCGCCATCGCCGTCGAGCGGGTCGCCTACGACGCCGGCTCGAACCGCTTCACCGCCGCCATTCTGGTGAGCGGGACCGACATGGCCCCGTTGCGGCTGCGCATCGGCGGCGAGGTCGCGGCGATGCTGGACCTGCCGGTGGCGGCCCGGCCGCTGGCCGCCGGCACGGTCCTGCAAGCGGCCGACATCCGGCTGGCGCACATGCGCGTGGGCGCGGCGACGCGGACGGACATGGCGCTGGACGCGGCGCAGGCGGTCGGCCTGCGGTTGCGGCGGGCGCTGCCGGCGGGCCAGGCCTTCCCCCGCGCCGACCTGGCGCGCCCGGTGGCGGTGACGCGCGGCGACGCCGTGGCGATGCTGTTGACCCAGGCGGGCATCGAGGTGACCGCCGGCGGCGTCGCGTTGCAGGACGGGGCGCTGGGCGAACGCATCGACGTCGCCAACCCGGCCAGCCACGCCGTGCTGCGGGCGGAGATCACCGGCCCCGATACGGTGCAGGTGGCGCCCGGCAGCCTGCCGCGCGCGGTGCCGTCGCCGAACGGCGCCGGTTGGCCGCGATGAGGGTTCTGGCGCCTTTGCTGGCGCCTTTGCTGGCCGTCGCGTTGGCCGGCTGCGGCACGCTGCGCGACCTGTCGGAGATCGGCGGCCCGCCGGCGATGACCGCGACCGCCGATCCCCGGCTGGACCCTGGCTGGCGCCCGGTGACGATGCCGATGCCGGTGACCTCGCTGGTGACGCCGGAGGCGAACACGCTGTGGCGCGCCGGCAGCCGCGCCTTCTTCAAGGACCAGCGCGCGGCGCTGGTCGGCGACCTGGTCACCGTCGTCGTCAACATCACCGACGCCGCCGACTTCAAGGACGCCACCTCGGCCACCCGCAACGGCAGCGAAAGCCTGGGCACGCCGAACCTGTTCGGGTTGGAGAACCGGCTGTCGCACATCCTGCCGACCTCCAAGGCGGCCTCGCTGGTGTCCACCGCCAGCGCCAATGCCGGCGTCGGCAGCGGCGAGATCAAGCGCAACGAATCCGTGTCGGTGCGCCTCGCCGGCGTGGTGACGCAGGTGCTGCCGAACGGCAACCTGGTCGTGGCCGCGCGCCAGGAGGTGCGGGTGAACCACGAGCTGCGCGAGCTGGAGGTCAGCGGCGTGATCCGCCCGCAGGACATCGCCAGCGACAACACCGTGCTGCACGACCGCATGGCGGAGGCACGGATCTCCTACGGCGGGCGTGGGCAGCTTACAAACGTGCAGACGCCGCGCTGGGGGCAGCAGGTGTTCGACGCGGTGCTGCCGTTCTGAGTGGGGAGCAAAGTAGCAAGCATGGTT
>JAYTQW010000142.1:0-3390 GCA_043746535.1 Rhodospirillales bacterium | reverse complement strand
CTGGCACGGGTGCGCAGCCGCGCGGCGCTCATCCTCGGCACCATCCTGCTCGGCTTCGGCGCCATCACCTTCAGCCTGTGGATCGGCGGGCGCGAGGTGATCGCCGGCCACATCACCGGCGGCGAACTGTCGGCGTTCGTGTTCTACGCGGTGATCGTCGCCACCTCCGGCGCCGGCCTCAGCGAGATCTACGGCGAGATGCAGCGCGCCTCGGGCGCCGCCGAGCGCATCGCCGACATCCTGCGCGAGGTGCCCGCCATCAGGGCGCCGGCCAGGCCCGCGCCGCTGCCGGTGCCGCCGCTGGGCCGGGTGGCGTTCGAGAACGTGCGTTTCTTCTACCCGGCGCGGCCGGAGCAATCGGCGTTGGATGGCGTGTCGCTGGCGATCGAGCCGGGCGAGACGGTGGCCCTGGTCGGACCCTCGGGCGCCGGCAAGACCACGCTGTTCCAGTTGCTGCTGCGCTTCTACGACCCGCATTCGGGCGTGATCCGCATCGATGGCGTCGACATCTCCCGCTGCGACCCGCAGGTGCTGCGCGCGCGCATCGGCATCGTGGCGCAGGACCCGGTGATCTTCGGCGCCGATGCCTGGAGCAACATCCGCTATGGCCGCCCGGACGCCACCGATGCTGCGGTGCGCGAGGCGGCCGGCGCCGCCGCCTGCGACTTCCTCGACGAACTGCCGCAGGGGTTCGAGACGTTCCTCGGCGAGAAGGGCGTGCGCCTGTCCGGCGGCCAGCGCCAGCGCGTCGCCATCGCCCGCGCCATCCTGCGCGACCCCGCCATCCTGCTGCTGGACGAGGCCACCAGCGCCCTGGACGCGGAGAGCGAGGCGGCGGTGCAGCGGGCGCTGGCCACCCTGTCGCGCGGCCGTACCACACTTGTGATCGCGCACCGGCTGGCGACCGTGCGCCGGGCCGACCGCATCGTGGTGCTGGAGGCGGGCCGCATCGTCTCGGTCGGGCGGCATGAGGCGCTGCTGCGCGAGGACGGGCTGTACGCGCGGCTGGCGGCGTTGCAGTTCGCGGCTTGAAGCAGGCCTCCCACGCTTGTAGAGCCGACGCACGCCACACGCCACACGACGGGGGACACGCCATGAAGCTGGTACGCTACGGGGCCGAGGGCCACGAGAAGCCGGGCGCCATCGACGCCGAGGGCGGGCTGCGCGACCTGTCCGACATCGTCACCGACCTCGACGCGGAGACGCTGGCGCCGGCGCGGCTGGCCGAGCTGATCAAGATCGACCCGGCCACGCTGCCGCATGTCGCGGGCCAGCACCGCTTCGGCCCCTGCGTGCCGCGCCCGCTGAACTTCGTCTGCATCGGCCTGAACTACGCCGACCACGCCGCCGAGACCGGGGCGCCGATCCCCAAGGAGCCGATCATCTTCCTGAAGTCGCTCAGCGCCTTCGTCGGCCCCAACGAGGACGTGCGCATCCCGCGCGGCTCGACCAAGACCGACTGGGAGGTGGAACTGGGCGTGGTGATCGGCAGCCTCGCCCGCTACGTGCCCGAGCACGACGCGATGGACCACGTCGCTGGCTACTGCGTCATCAACGACGTCAGCGAGCGCGAGTACCAGACCGAGCGCGGCGGCCAGTGGGACAAGGGCAAGGGCTGCGACACCTTCGGCCCGACCGGCCCCTGGCTGGTGACAAAGGACGAGGTGCCCGATCCGCAGAACCTGTCGCTGTGGCTGGAGGTGGACGGGAAGCGCATGCAGGACGGCAACACCCGCACCATGATCTTCGACGTGCGCAAGCTGGTCAGCTACGTCAGCCACTTCATCACCCTGCACCCCGGCGACATCATCAGCACCGGCACGCCCCCCGGTGTGGCGATGGGCATGAAGCCGACGCCGATCTACCTGAAGGCCGGGCAGACGATGCGGCTGGGCATCGACGGGCTGGGCGTGCAGGAGCAGCGGACGGTGGCGGGGTAGTACCACAGCCATGCTTGCATTGAGGAACTGGCCAAGACGGCACATACTGTCGTCATGATGTCGGGTTTTCAACGAGCGGCTCCGAGTGCAACAACGACAACGGTCGTGTCCGACGGTCGCGTGCTGGGCGGACAGGCAGTCGTTTCCAACACCCGTATCCCGGCGGCGACCATCCTTGCCTATCTGCGTGATGGCTACTCGGCGGCGGAGATCCAAGAGGATTACCCGTCGCTGCCCGCTGATGGGATTGGCGCGGTAGTGGCCTGGGCGGAGACGAAGTTCGGCGCGGACTGGAAAGCGGACCCGCTCTCAGATTCCAGGTGATTTTGCAGAAACTGCTGATCGACGAGTGCCTCTCGCCGGCGCTCGTCCTCCTGGCACGGAAGCGTGGCTATCTTCCTGCGCCTGCACGGTGGCGAGGAGCTGCACAACGGCCTGATCGCCATCGTCCCGAATGTTTCTCGCGCACCACAGATCGCCCTTTGGATACGGGCGCTGGATCAGCTTTCCATGCTTCCGGACCTGATCAATCAGGTGTTGCAGGTCCAGCTTGACGGAACGGTCTCCGTCGGCCCCCTGGCGAAATAACTAGCCCGCCCACCCCCTCCCGCGCCCGATCACCGTCGCCCCGAACCGTGCGCGCAGCGCCTCGATCGCGTCCTGGCGGGCGCGGCGGCGCAGGCTGTCGGGGTCGGCCAGGTCGGGCAGGTCGGCGTCGGCTTCGTCCACCACCGGCTGCGCGCCGATGCCGATCAGGCGGTAGGCGGTGCCACCGGCCTCGCGCGCCAGCAGCACGCGGGCGGCGGCGAACAGGGTGTCGGGCAGGCGGGTCGGGATCGGCAGGCGCTGCGTGCGGGTGCGCAGCGCGAACGCGCGGGTCTTCAGCTTCAGCACCACGCCGCCGGCGGCAAGGCCGCCCTCGCGCAGCCGGCGGGCCAGCTTCTCCGACAGCCGCCACAGATGCCGCTCCAACTCGGCGGCGTCCACCAGATCGGTGTCGAACGTGGTCTCGGCGCTGATCGACTTCGCCTCCCGCTCCGCGCGCACCGGCCGCGCGTCCTCCATCCGGGCACGGGCCAGCAGCGAGGGGCCGTCATCGCCCAGGCGCTGGAACGCGGCGCGGTCGTCGAGTGCCTGCAAATCGGCCAGCCGCAGGAATCCCTTCGCCGCCAGCCGCCGCGCCAGCACCGGGCCGACGCCGGGCAGGATGCCGACCGGCTCCCCGGCCAGCAGCGCCGCCGCCTCCGCCCCCAGCACGCAGAAGCCGCGCGGCTTGTCGCGTCCGGCGGCGATCTTGGCGGCCATGCGGTTGCGCGCGAGGCCGACCGAGATGGTGATGCCGACCTGGCGCTCCACCGCGCGGGCGAACCGCGCCAGCATCACCGCCGGGGGCGCGCCGTGCAGCGCCTCGGTGCCGGCCATGTCGATCAACGCCTCGTCGATCGACAGC
>JAYTQW010000141.1:0-2453 GCA_043746535.1 Rhodospirillales bacterium | reverse complement strand
GCCAGGGTCGCCACCTCGCCCGCCGGCAGCAGCAACGGATGGTGCGCCACCACGACCCGCAACAGGCCATGCGGCAGCGCCGCCAGCCGCCGCTCCAGCCGATGCAGGCGGTGGCGGGTGACGCTGCCGCGCGACCAGTCCCAGTGCAGCCCCATGCGGTGCGCGGTGTTCAGCCCGACCACCGCGACTCGGCTGTTTTGCCAGACCGGCTCCGTCTCCTGCGCGACCAGGTCGCGGTAGCGCGCGTATGGGTCGAGGAACCGCTCGACCAGATCGTAGGGCGAGATGTCGTGATTGCCCGGCACCGACAGAAACGGCGCCTGTAGCCGGTCCAGGAAACGCCGCGCCGCCGTGAACTCGCCGTGCCTGGCACCCTGGGTCAAGTCGCCGCTGACGATCACCAACTCTGGCGGGTCGGCGTTGATCTCCGCCACCAGCGCCTCCACCACGGCGGGATCGTCGCGCCCGAAATGCAGATCGGAGACATGCGCCAGCCGGGTTGAGTCCGGCCGGGTCTGGTTTTCCGTCACGGCGATGGCACCAGCACCGTCAGCGCGCGTGGCCGCACCCGATAGCGCAGCGGTGGCGCGATCAGCATTACCTCGCCGTCGTTCATGACCCGCATCGCACGCCGGCGCGACTGCACCACCACCTCCGGCGCGCGCTGCTGCTCGATCTGCCGGTCGTTCTGCCAGCTATGGGTCGCCAGCGCCCGCGCCAGCCGCAGCGCGTCGGCGAGGCGCAGCCGGCGGACCAGGTAGGTCACCAGCTCGCCGCCGTCGAGCCGCGAGCGCGCGAACACCCGCCCCGCCTGTTGCGCGTCATAGGCATTGACGGCGATGGTCAGCGAGACGCTGCGCAGTTGTTTGGGCGCGGCACCTGCGGACAGGCCGACCACCTCGAACGACTCGCGCCGCAGCGCCCGCAAGGTGGCCGCCGCCATCCGCCACGCGCGCACCACCAACAGCATCTTGCCGCGACGCTGCTCACGGTAACGTGCCAGCCGCGCCGGCAGGCCAAGCATGGAGGCGCACAGGAACACATGTCCGTTGACCTCGCCCACATCGACCTGTCGCTCGATGCCATCGCTGACCACCCGGATCGCCGCCGCTAGGTCGTCAATTGGCAGGCCGAGGTCGCGCGCCATCAGGTTCATGGTGCCGAGCGGCAGGATGCCCAGCGGGACCCTGCCGCCGGCCAGGGCCTGCGCCGCGCAGGCGATGGTGCCGTCGCCGCCGCCGACCACCACCGCATCGGCGCCGCTGTCGCGGGCATGGGCGATGCGTTCCGGCAGGGTGCCATGGTCGGACGGCACGAAATCGGCTTCCAGCCCCGCCGCCTCGAACAACTGACGGGTGCCCCCAATCGCATCGGCCTGCGCCAGCAACGCGCCGGCAGCGCCGTTCAGCACCACCGCCACACGGCGCCGGAGTGGGCGCCGCTGCGTCACGGCGTCTGCGTCCGCCAAAGCCTGCGCCACTGGTGTGTCGTTCAAAACCGCTCCCGTATCGCTTGCGAGACCGTGCGCAGAGCAAACGACGTTATAGGCGCGTTCAAGTTCCCGCGCGGGAACCAGTGGAGGCCGTCAGCGATTATGGCGACAGGTTTTGGGACAGAGGGAAATCGACCTGCTATGAAAACGACCACAACGAGGACGGCCGCCGCCGTTCTGTACACGCTGGCCACGCTCTCCATGGGGGGAGCGGCGTTCGCGCAGTCGGCAACTCCGGGCGACTCAAGCGGCTCGGCTGGCGGCGCCACGCAATCGCCGAACTCGTCGGCCGGTGCCGCGACGCCCGCGACGGGCGCCGACACCACGACCGGCGCCGGCAACGGCACCACGGATGCCGCCGGTGCTGTTGCCGGGGCCGGGACCGCTGCCGGGGCTGCTGCCGGAGCCGCGACAGGCAATGCCGGGAACGCCGGCAACGGCAACGGGGCCGCGTTCAGCACGCCCGGCTCGAAGGTGCCGGCCACCAACGCCAACCTTTCGGCCAAGCCGGCCAAGGGCGCCAACAGCTTCAGCCAGGGCGAGGCCAACAGCCGGCTGACGGCAAACGGCTTCAGCGGCGTGAGCGGACTGAAGAAGGACTCCGACGGCATCTGGCGCGGCACCGCTATGCAGAATGGCCAAAGCGTCAACGTCTGGCTGGATTACACCGGCGCCGTCGGCGTGCAGTAACCCCGATCGAGGAGCAGACAATCATGGCCCAACGAACCATCGCCCATCTATATGACAACTACGGCGACGCCACCCGCGTGGTCAGCACGCTGGAGAGCGCCGGGATTCCGTCCAGCGACATCAGCCTGGTCGGCCATCAGGCCGAGTCCGGCACGGGAATGACCTCCGCCGATACCGCCGAAAAGACCGGCACTGGGGCGGGTACCGGCCTGACGCTGGGCACCGTACTCGGCGGCGGCGCCGGGCTGCTCGCCGGCCTCGGCGCGCTGGC
>JAYTQW010000140.1:0-9208 GCA_043746535.1 Rhodospirillales bacterium | reverse complement strand
ATCATGGTCAACTGCAACCCGGAGACCGTCAGCACCGACTACGACACCTCCGACCGGCTGTATTTCGAGCCGCTGACCGCCGAGGACGTGATCGCCGTGGTGCGGCGGGAGCAGGCGCGCGGCGAGGTGGTCGGCTGCATCGTCCAATATGGCGGGCAGACGCCGCTGAAGCTGTCGCACGCGCTGACCGAGGCCGGCATCCCGATCCTGGGCACCACCGCCGACGCCATCGACGTGGCCGAGGACCGCGAGCGGTTCCAGGCGCTGCTGTCCCGGCTCGGCCTGTTGCAGCCGGAGAACGGCACCATCCGCGCGGCGCACGAGGCGGACGCGGTGGTGGCGCGGATCGGCTTCCCGGTGGTGATCCGCCCCAGCTACGTGCTCGGCGGCCGTGCCATGGAGATCGTCCACGACACCCCGCAACTGCACCGCTACCTGCGTGAGGCGGTGCAGGTGTCCGGCGCTAACCCGGTGCTGATCGACCGCTACCTGAACGACGCCATCGAGGTCGATGTCGACTGCATCTGCGACGGCGAGCGGGTGTTCGTGGCCGGCGTGATGGAGCATATCGAGGAGGCCGGCATCCACTCCGGCGACAGCGCCTGCGCCCTGCCGCCGTACTCGCTCTCGCCCGCCATCATCGCCGAACTGCACGAGCAGACCGGCGCGATGGCGCGGGCGCTGGGCGTGGTCGGGCTGATGAACGTGCAGTTCGCCATCAAGGAGGACGCCATCTATGTGCTGGAGGTGAACCCGCGCGCCTCCCGCACGGTGCCGTTCGTGGCCAAGGCGACCGGCATTCCGGTGGCCAAGATCGGCGCGCGGGTCATGGCGGGCGCGCGTCTGGACGCGTTCAAGCTGGAGGGGCAGGCGGTGGCGCCGCACGTCGCGGTGAAGGAGGCGGTGTTCCCGTTCAACCGCTTCCCCAACATCGACACCATCCTGGGGCCGGAGATGAAGTCGACCGGCGAGGTGATGGGCCTGGACGCCACCTTCGACCGCGCCTTCGCCAAAAGCCAGCTCGGCGCGGGGGTGCGCCTGCCCGACGGCGGCACCGTGTTCCTGTCGGTGCGCGACGCCGACAAGACGGCGGCGCTGGCCGTGGCGCGGCGGCTGATCGACCTCGGCTTCGCCATCAGCGCCACGCGCGGCACGGCGGCGCGGCTGCGCGAGGCGGGGCTGGCGGTGAGCCGGGTGAACAAGGTGTCGGAGGGCCGGCCGCACTGCGTCGACGCCATCCGCTCCGGCGAAATCCAGTTGGTCATCAACACCGCCGCCGGGGCGCAATCGGTGTCGGACAGCTTCGACATCCGCCGCAACGCGCTGACCCACGGCGTGCCGCACTACACCACCATTGCCGGCGCCCGCGCCGCTGCCCACGCCATCGCGGCGCTGCGCGGCGGCAAACTTGAGGTGGCCCCGCTACAGGCGTATTTCCACGGCGCGTTCTAGGGCATGATCCGCGCTGACAGGCGCACGGAAAATGCTCCAGGCTTTTGTTTTGGCGAGCATCTTTATCCGACGGGCGATCCCGTTCGGTCGGATGATGCTCTGGGGCCGCAAGCGACCCCTTGCGTTTCAGGCCCAGCCGCAGAACACTCCCGCTCCTGTTTTGATCCTATCGGCTGTTTCGAGGTCTTAGCTGTGCAGAAGTTTCCCATGACGGCGCCTGGCCTGGTTCGCCTGGAAGACGAGTTGCGGACGCTCCGGAGCGTGGAGCGCCCGGCGGTGATCCGCGCCATCGCCGAGGCGCGCACCCACGGCGACCTGAGCGAGAACGCCGAGTATCACGCGGCGCGTGAGCGGCAGAGCTTCATCGAGGGCCGCATCGCCGAGCTGGAGGAGATCGTCTCCTCCGCCGAGGTGATCGACCCGGCCTCGCTGTCCGGCGACAACGTGAAGTTCGGCGCCCATGTCCGCCTGGTCGAGGAGGAGACGGAGAAGGAGATCGCCTACCAACTGGTCGGCATGCATGAGGCGGATGTGAAGAACGCGCGGCTGTCGATCTCCTCGCCGCTCGCCAAGGCGCTGATCGGCAAGAAGACCGGCGACAGCGTCTCCGTTCCCGCCCCCGGTGGCGACCGCACCTACGAGATCCTCGACGTTCGCTTCGGCTGAACGGCATGTCCGGACCAGCAAGCCCATGATCACGCTGGACGACGTGCGGGCGGCGGCCCGGCGGATCGATGGGCGCGTCATCCGCACGCCCAGCATCGTCAGCGACGCGGTCAGCCGCGCCACCGGCGCCATCGTCACGCTGAAGCTGGACAACCTTCAGGTGACCGGCTCGTTCAAGGAGCGCGGCGCGGCCAACCGGCTGTCGCTGCTGGACGAGGCGGAGCGCCGCGCCGGCGTCGTCGCCATGTCGGCCGGAAACCACGCCGCCGCCGTGGCCCGCCACGCGCAATTGCTGGGCATCGCCGCCGTCATCGTCATGCCGGTCACCACGCCCTCGATCAAGGTGAGCCGCACCGCAAGCTGGGGGGCGCGCGTCGTGCTGCACGGCGAATCGGTCGCCGAAGCGGCGGAGCACGCGCATGTGCTGGCGGAGCGGGAGGGGCTGGTGTTCATCCACCCCTACGACGATCCCGGCGTGATGGCCGGCCAGGGCACCTGGGCGCTGGAACTGCTGGAAGACGCGCCGGAGCAGGACGTGCTGGTGGTGCCGACCGGCGGCGGCGGCCTGCTTGCCGGCACCGCCGTCGCCGCCACCACGCTGCGCCCGGGCATCGAGGTGATCGGCGTCGAGGTGGCCGCCTACGCGGCACTGGCGCAGCACCTGTCCGGGCAGCCGGTCTCGGTCGGCGGCAGCACCATCGCCGAGGGCATCGCCGTGCGCGACATCGGCGTGGCACCGCTCCGCGTGATCCGCGCGCATGTCAGCGACGTGCTGGTGGTGCCCGAGCGCGCCGTCGAGGAGGCGATCGCGCTGCTGGCCGAGGGCGCCAAGATCGTCGCCGAGGGCGCCGGCGCCGCCGGGGTCGCGGCCTTGCTGGCGTTCCCGGAGCGCTTCGCCGGCCGCCGCGTCGGCATCCCGATCTGCGGCGGCAACATCGACGCGCGCATCCTGGCCAACGTGCTGCTGCGCAACCTGCTCCGCGACGGGCGGCTACAGCGGCTGGTGCTGGAAATCCCCGACCGGCCCGGCATGCTGGCCGACATCGCCGGGCGCATCGCCGCCTCCGGTGGCAACATCATCGAGGTGTCGCACCACCGCCTGTTCACCTCGCCCAGCGTGCAGGCGGCGCAGTTGGAGGTCATGTTCGAGGCGCGCGACCCGGCGCACAGCACGGCCATCGTGCAGGCGTTGGAGCAGATCTACACGTTGCGGCGGATCTGACCGATGCGCGGGCATCCCGCCCTCGGCGCCGCCATCCGGGGCGAGTGGATGCTCGATCCGGACTTCCTGACGGTCAACCACGGCTCCTACGGAGCGGCGCCCCTGCGCGTGCTGGCGGCGCAGCAGCAATGGCGCGACCGCATGGAGCGGCAGCCGACCCGCTTCATGGGGCGCGAACTGCCCCCTGCCCTGCGCGCGGCTGCGGGCACGCTGGCCGCGTTCATGGGGGCCGCGGCGCGGGACACCGTGTTCGTGGAGAACGCCACGGTCGGCTGCAACGCGGTGCTGCGCTCGCTGCGGCTGGCACCGGGCGACGAGGTGGTGGTGTTCGACCACGGCTACGGCGCGGTGATGAAGGCCGTGCGCCATGTCACCGAGCGCGCCGGCGCCCGCATGGTCGAAGCGATCATGCCGTTCCCCCGCACCGACGACGACGCCGTGGTGAGGGCGCTGGTGGCCGCAATCGGCCCGCGCACCCGGCTGGCGGTGCTCGACCACATCACCTCAGGCAGCGCCCTGGTGCTGCCGGCGGCGGCGATGGTGGCGGCGTGCCATGCCGCCGGTGTCGCGGTGCTGATCGACGGGGCGCACGCGCCGGGCAACATCGACCTCGACCTGCCGGCCATCGACGCGGACTGGTACACCGGCAACTGCCACAAATGGCTGATGGCGCCGAAGGGCTGCGCGTTCCTGTGGGCGCGCGCCGACCGCCAGCACGACCTGCACCCGGTCACCATCTCGCACGGCTATGGCGACGGCTACCTGGCCGAGTTCGACTGGACCGGCACCCGCGACATGAGCGCCTACCTGGCCGTGGGCGCGGCGCTCGACTTCCACGCCTGGCTGGGTGGGCCTGCGCTGCGGGCGCGCAATGCGGCGTTGGCGGCGGAAGCGGCGGGGCTGCTGGCGCGGCGGCTGGGCACCGAGACCCCCAGCGGCAACCGCGCCGAGGCGGCGATGGCCCTGGTACGCCTGCCCATCGGCGGCGACGTGTCGCCAGAACGGGCGCTGAAGTTGCGTGAATCGTTGTTGTCACGCGGAACTGATGCGCCGATCATTGCAATCGGCAACACCGCCTGGCTGCGAGTATCGGTTCAGGCCTACAACGACATCAGCGACTTCGAGCAGCTTTCCAAAGCAGTGTTGCAACTTTGTACGTAACGTATGTTGCAACGCCGCCACACCCGCCAATAGCAAGGTGGAACAACTTCTTCGCGTTGTGGAAATCCTAACGGAGTTTCGGTAAAAACTATCCTCACGATCTCTTGAGGAACAGAAGAGATGCTTGAACAGTCGCCGCAAGCTCTGCCGGGCCGCCGCAAGCCGCGCAAACGCGTCGTGCAGGCTTCACGAACGCTGCCCGATAATGTCGTCATGCTGCACCAGCGGTTCATGCCGCGTCATGCGGAGTTGCTGGCGCGGTGGCTCGAAGCCGGCCGGCGCATGGGGCTATGCGATGCCTCGACCTTCTCCCCCGACCCGGTCGAGGGCGAGCCGGCGGACATCCTGCCGCCGAAGGACTATGTGCTGGTCTGGGTGCGGGAGAACATCGACCCGGCCTATATGGTCATCCCGGATCGCGCCGACTGGGTGGTGGTCGATGCGGTGCGCCAGCAGAACCTGGCGCGGGTCAGCAGCTTCGCCGCCGCGTTGCAGTTCATCCGCCCGGTGCTGCCGATGGAGGCCGCCGCCTGACCGCCCGCCTCCAGGCTGGCAGCTTCCGCTGGACATGAAACCGATATTTTGACTCTGCCCCCTAACGCCGTCCTCCCGCTCACAATTCGATGGAGGGTTGCGTCATGCCATCATCCATTATTCCTCTTTTCAGCAAGATTGTCCCGGTGACTGGCGGCGGCCGTGGGATCGGCGCAGTCGTGGCACTGCGTCTGGCGCGCAGTAGCGTCCGATCGATACCGAGGCAAACCCGGCCGGAGGCGGAAGCCGCTGATCTGGCAGGCTATCTGGCCGGGCCGGAAGCGGCGCCGGAAGCGGTGTATGTGACCGGCGCCAGCCTACGGATCGATGGCGGGCTCACCGCCTGACCAGGTGCGCCCGGTGGATGAGCAAAGGCCCCCACGGCGCATGGACGCGGGTTCCTCTTCGTCGTAGATGGCCAAGGTTGCGCCGAACCTTCGCCCATCCTCGCCGAGGAGCCTGTGCCATCAGCCTGACCAGCCAATCCGACCAGCGGGCCGCGCGCGCCAACTGGGTGCAGCCGTATCGCACGCGCCTGCGCCTGTTGCGGGATGCGTTGCGGCTCCGGCGAACCGGCCTGTTCGACGTCGCATGGTATCTGGAGCGCTATCCCGACGTGCGCGCCGGCAGGGTCGATCCGGTGCTGCATTACCTTCGCCATGGTGCCGCCGAGCGGCGCGACCCCGGGCCACGATTCAGCACGCGGATTTATCTGGAGGCCTATCCCGACGTGGAGCGGGCCGGACTGAACCCGCTGTTGCACTTCATCGACCATGGCCGCGCGGAACAACGCAAGGCGTTTCCGGCGTCGTCCCCGGCCGAGCAGGCGACCCAGGCTGACCGCCGCCGCGCCGAGTGGGCGTGGCGTCACCTGCGCCGGACCTTGCTGCGGCCGCGCCATGCGTTCCGTCATCCCGCCGACGGGGCCGGCCAGATGATCCTGCACGGCCAGCCCGGCATGGCCCCGACTGGCTGGGCCGTGGTGCACCTGCCGCCAACCGGGCCGGACACGCGGCTGACGTTGCGCGTCACCGCGAGCGCCGGGGTGCGCGAAATCCCCTTGCCCGCCAGCGCCCGCAGGCGTGGCAGCCTGGTCCGGCTGCCCGATGCGGTGACCGAGATCGTGCTGCGCAGCCATGCGGCGGCAGCGCCGGACACCGCCGGCGTCGCATCCGGCGATACCGGCCCGCGCGAGGTGGTGCTGCGTGAGATCGGCCGGGCCGAGGCGGCGCTGCGCGCGGTCGCCCATGGCGGCCTCGGCCACTCGCTGCCGTCGCTGCGCCAGATCGCCGGGGCCGTGCGGCGCCACGGCCTGCGGGCCAGCCTGCGGCGTGCGCTGACGAGTCTCACGGCCCGTCACATGCCGGTCGGCGTCACCTCCTACCAGGAGTGGATCGACCTCTACGACCGGCCCACCAGCGACCAGTTGGCCGGCCTGCGCGCACGCGGCGCGGCGTTGCCGGTGCAGCCGACATTCTCGGTGCTGGTGCCGGTGTACGACACGCCGGCACGCTGGCTGACCGAGATGATCGAGAGCGTGCGCAGCCAGACCTACCAGAACTGGGAGCTGTGCATCGCCGACGACTGCTCGCCAGCCGGCCATGTGCGCCCGTTGCTGGAGCGGGCGGCGGCGCAGGACCCGCGCATCAGGCTGTGCATGCGCCCGGTCAACGGCCAGATCTCGGCGGCCACCAACTCGGCGCTGGAACTTGCGACCGGCAGCCACGTGGCGCTGCTCGACCATGACGACATGCTGGCGCCATACGCGCTGCTGATGATGGCGGAGGCGATCAACGCCCATCCCGATGCCGACCTGCTGTACTCCGACGAGGACAAGCTGGACGCGCGCGGCCAACGCTACGACCCATACTTCAAGCCCGACTTCAATCCCGAGCTGTTGCAGGCGCAGAACTTCATCAACCACCTGACGGTCTGCCGCACGCAGACGCTGCGCGAGCTGGGCGGCCTGCGCGGCGCCTTCGACGGCAGCCAGGACTACGACCTGGTGCTGCGGCTGACGGCCGCGACCCGCCATCCGGTGGTGCATGTGCCGCACGTCCTGTATCACTGGCGGCTGTATCCCGGCGGAGAGACGTTCTCCGCCACGCAGATCGAACGTGCGACGGCGGCGGCGCGCGAGGCGATCCGCCTTCAGGCCGCCAGCCTGGGCGAGGATGTGGCCGTCGTGGCGGGAATTGGCCACTATCACCGCGTGCTGTACCCGCCGCCGGCCCGCTGGCCCAGCGTGACCGCGATCGTGCCGACCCGCGACCACCTCGATGTGCTGCGGGTCTGCATCGACGGCCTGCTCGACGGCACCGACTACCCGGCGTTGGACGTGGTGATCGCCGACAACGACAGCGTGGAGGCGGACACGCTGGCGTATTTCGCGGCGATCCAGCAACGCGGCGTCACCGTGCTGCCCTGTCCCGGCCCGTTCAACTACTCCAAAATCAACAACACCGCCGCCGGCGTCGCGCGCGGCGAGATCCTGCTGCTCATCAACAGCGACATCTCGATGATCGATCCGGGTTGGCTGCGCGAGATGGTGACGCTGATGCTGCGGCCCAGGGTCGGCGCGGTCGGGGCGAAGCTGCTGTATCCCGACGGCACCGTGCAGCACGCCGGCGTCGTGCTCGGCATCGGCGGGGTCGCGGGCCACATCCATCTCGGCGCGGGCGCCGACGAGGGCGGCTATTTCGCCCGGTTGCGCATGGCGCAGGAGGTGTCCTGCTGCACGGCGGCCTGCCTGACGGTGTGGGCCGACGCTTTCGCCGAGATCGGCGGGCTGGACGCGAAGAACCTGGCGATCGCCTTCAACGATGTCGACCTGTGCATCCGGCTGCGCGCGTCGGGGCGGCGCATCCTGTGGACGCCCTATGCGACGCTGACGCATTGGGAGTCGAGGTCGCGCGGCAGCGACCAGGTGCCAGGCCGGATCGAGCGGTTCAACGCCGAAGCCGACTACATGAAGGCGCGCTGGGGCCGGACGTTGACGAGCGATCCGTTCTTCAACCCCAACCTCTCGCTGGACCATATGTTCCCAACGCTCGGCTTCCCGCCGCGCGCGCCACGGCCATGGGACCAGACTGGCTAGAGCATCATCCGACCGAACGGGACCACCCGTCGGATGAAGATGCTCGCTAAAAAACAAAGACCTAGAGCATTTTTCGTGCGCCTATCAGCGCGGATCATGCTCTAGTCGCGTAGCATCGCCCGCACCGTTTCCAACGCCGCATCCGCCCGCGCGCCATCCGGGCCACCGGCCTGCGCCATGTCCGGGCGACCGCCACCGCCCTTGCCGCCAACCACGGCCGCCGCCGCCCGCACCAAGTCGACCGCGCTGAACCGCCCGGTCAGGTCGGGTGCCACCGCGACCACGATGCTGGCCTTGCCTTCGGCGGTGGAGACCAGGGCCACCACGCCGCCGCCCTGCTGCCTGGCGATGGCTTCGGCCAGCCCGCGCAGGTCCTTGGGCGCCACCTCGCCGACATTGCGGGCGGCGAAGGCGATGCCGCCGATGTCCTCGGCGGCCCCGCCGGCCCCGCCGGTGGCGAGCTTCTTCTGCAACTCGGCAACCTGGCGCTCCAGGCGGCGGCGGTCCTCGACCAGGGCGGCCACGCGCTCCGGCAGTTCGGCCGGGTTCACCTTCAGCGCCGCGGCCGCCTCGCCCAGCCGGCGGTCGCTCTCGGCCAGCAGGGCCATCGCCGCCTCGCCGGTCACCGCCTCGACCCGGCGCACCCCGGCGCTGACCGCGCCCTCGCCCACGATGCGGAACAGGCCGATGTCGCCGGTGCGCGCGACGTGGGTGCCGCCGCAGAGTTCGATCGAGTAGGCGCTGCGGCCATCCTCGCCGGCGCCCATGCCGATCACCCGCACCTCGTCGCCGTATTTCTCGCCGAACAGCGCCCGCGCACCCTCCTGCACCGCCGCGTCGGGCGTCATCAGGCGGGTGGTGACGGCGCTGTTCTCGCGGATGCGCGCGTTCACCTCGGCCTCGACCACGGCCAGGTCGGCGCGCGGGATCGGGCCGGGCTGGCTGACATCGAAGCGCAGCCGGTCGGGCGCGTTCAGGCTGCCCTTCTGCGCGACGTGATCGCCGAGCCGCCGCCGCAGCGCCTCATGCAGCAGATGCGTGGCGCTGTGATGGGCGCGGATGGCGCGGCGGCGGGC
>JAYTQW010000139.1:0-15757 GCA_043746535.1 Rhodospirillales bacterium | reverse complement strand
GACGCCGGGACGGCTGATGATCGTGCTGGACGCGGCGATCGCGTTCGGCTCCGGCGAACACGGCTCCACGCGCGGCTGCCTGCGGGCGCTGGAGCGGGTCGCCCATCGCCGGCCGCGCCGCATTCTGGATCTGGGCAGCGGCACCGGTATCCTGGCGATGGCGGCGGCGCGGCTGTTGCACCGCCGGGTGCGCGCGACCGACATCGAGCCATGGTCGGTGCGCGTGGCGCGCGACAACGCGCGGCGCAACAGGCTGGGCAGGGCGGTGACGGTGCGGCTGGCGGATGGCTGGCGGGCGCCCTGGGTGCGGGCCGGCGGCCCATACGATCTGGTGTTCGCCAACATCCTGGCGCGGCCGCTATGCCGGATGGCATGCGATCTGGCGGCCAACTTGGCCCCTGGCGGAACCGCTATCCTGGCCGGGTTGCTGGAACGTCAGGCCCGGTGGGTTCTCACCGCGCATCGGCGGCATGGCCTGGTGCTGATGGAAAAACAGCACGAGGGGGATTGGACCACCCTCGTGCTGCGCAAAACCGTGTCAGTCAGGCCGTGACGGCGGAATCAGCCGCGCGGCCGGCCGGTGAACGCCGGGTCGAACACGCGGCGCAGGTCGCCGCGGACCAGGCCGATATCGGCCAGCTCATGATCGGACAATGCGCCCAGCTCATCGAGCACGGCGCGGCGGCGCGGCAGGCCGGCCACCCAGGCGATTGCCGATTGCAGATGCGCGGCCAGCGATACGCTGGCTTGGCGGCCATGCTGGACATTGCCGGACGGCGAGTAGGCCGTCGGCAGGGAGAACGAAAGGTCGTCGCGGGAGATACGCATGATGGGTGGAATCCTATGTCACGGGCTGGGTCGACCAGCTTTGCTGCACTGCGATATAGTCCTCTGGCAGGTATTTAGGATGCGTCGGATTCTTGGACCAGCCCCGCGTCAGACGCATAAACTCCGCTTTAGCCATGACAAAATCGTGAAGCTTATTTGAAGGTCGTTTCATATGGATGGCTCGCAACTATCTGATCTCCGGCTACAACTCTCCAAACAGAATGTTGCTGGATTCTTGGTGCCACGCGCCGATGAGCATCTCGGCGAATATGTGCCGCCATCGGCTGACCGGCTGGCTTGGTTGACCGGCTTCACCGGATCGGCTGGGCTTGCGGTGGCGCTGATGGACGCCGCCTGCTTGTTCGTGGATGGACGCTACGTGTTGCAGGCGGCAACCCAGACCGACCCCGCGTTGTGGCAGCGGCGGCACGTCACCGAGCAGCCGCCCGCCGAATGGCTGGCGGCGACAGCGCCCGGCGTCGCCATCGGCTACGATCCCTGGCTGCTGAGCGAGGAACAGCTTGCCCGCTTCACCAATGCCGGCTGCCTGATGGTGCCGCTCGATCCCAACCCGATCGACGTGGTGTGGCGCGATCGCCCGGCGCCGCCGATGGCCCCGGCGGTGGCCCATCCGCTGGCCTTCGCCGGTATGGCCGCGTCCGAGAAGATCGACCAGGTTGCCGCGACCCTGCGCGCCGCCGGGCAGGATGCGGCGGTGTTGAGCGACCCCGCCTCGATCGCCTGGCTGCTCAACATCCGGGGCGCCGACATCGCGTTCACGCCGTTTGCGCTCGGCTTCGCGCTGGTCGGCGCCGATGCCCAGGTGACGCTGTTCATGTCGCCGGAGAAACTGGCGCCGCCGGTGCGGGACTGGCTCGGCGAGCGCGTTGCCATCGCCGGGCGCGCGGCGCTGCCGCAGGCATTGTCCGCCTGGCACGGGCAGACCGTCCGGGTCGATGCCGGCAACACCCCGGCTTGGTTCGCGCAAACCCTGCGCGCCGCCGGCGCCCGCGTGGTGGCGGGGATGGACCCCTGCCTGTTGCCCAAAGCCTGCAAGAACCCGGTCGAGCAACAGGGCGCCCGCATCGCCCATGGCCGCGACGCCATCGCCCTGTGCCGCTTCCTGGCGTGGCTGGACGTCAGCGCGGTCGGGGTCAGTGAGATGGCGGCGGCGGCGCAGTTGCTGGCGCTGCGGCGGGACTTGGCCGATTTCCGGGGCGAGAGCTTCCCGGCGATCTCGGCCGCCGGCGAACATGGCGCCATCATGCACTATCGCGTCGACGCCCAATCCGACCGCGTCATCGGCGCCGACGAGCTGTACCTGATCGACAGCGGCGCGCAGTTCGGCGCCGGCACCACCGATGTCACCCGCACCATCTGGACCGGACCCGGCACGCCGCCGCCGCCGTTGCGCGACCGTTACACGCGGGTGCTGAAGGGGCACATCGCCATCGCCACACTGGTGTTCCCGAGCGGTGTCACCGGTGCCCATCTCGACAGCTTCGCCCGCGCGGCGCTGTGGCAGGCCGGTCTCGACTTCGACCACGGCACTGGCCACGGCGTCGGCAGCTACCTGTCGGTCCACGAGGGCCCGGTGAGCCTGTCGCGGCTGGCCCGCCCGGTCCCGTTGGCCGCCGGCATGGTGCTGTCCAACGAGCCTGGGTTCTATGCCCCTGGCGGCTACGGCATCCGGCTGGAGAACCTGTTGCTGGTGACGGCACGGCCGTTTCCACATCCACCCGAGTCGCCCGAGTCGCTGCGGGACTTTCTGGCTTTCGAGACGCTGACCCTGGCGCCATGGGACCGGCGGCTGATTAACGTGGCGATGCTGACGCAAGCGGAGCACGACTGGCTCGACCAGTACCACGCGCGTGTCCTGGCTGAAATTGGCGGCCTTCTGCCAGATGGCGATGCCAAGTGGCTGGCCGCCGCCTGCGCGCCACTATGAATGTATCACGATGGCGTCACGGGCGTTAACACGTCACCCGACTCTTTCGCGGTATATCCCGTGCCTGTTCCAAGGGTGTGTCCATGCTGTCCGCGACCGAACTGCAATGTCTGTCCCACTGGTGCCGCCAACAGGGCCTGAGCTGGCGGCCGGCGCTTGCCGACGATGGCGCGCCGGCGTTGATGCTCACGCCGGCCCGCGTCGGCGTGGCGCAGTCCTGCATGATGCTGGTGGACACGCCACACGAATGGCGCCTGCTGGACGGATATGGCGAGCCGATGGCGGCGGCCTCGCGGCTTGGCCTGCTGCTCGACGCGCTCGATGGCGGGGTCGGGCTTGGCGATGACGGGACCACTGAGCCGCGCGTCAGGCCGGGAAATGCGTCCGGGGTTCAAGCGACCTATGCGATGGCATGCTGATGATGAAGCGGGTGGGTTCCGGCACCATGTAGCCGGTGCCGCGCGATGACAGGATCGCCCGTTCGCCGATGCCGTGCAGCGCCAGCTTGCGCCGCAGCTTCAGCACCAGTTGGTCGACGCTGCGGTCGTCGGAACTCAGGGTACGTTTCAGGGCGATCTTGCCCAGCCACTCGCGTGAAACCGAGGCGCCGTCCGCCTCCAACAGGCATTCCAGCGCCGCGAACTCCGCCTCCGTCAGCGGTGTGGTCACCTGGCTTGGCCCGGTCATGGTGCGTTGCGCCGCGTCGAGGATGATCCGCGTCCCCTGCACCGGCGCCGGGGCCTGTTCCCCCTCCGGGCGCGACAGCCGGCGATGCACGGCGCGGATGCGGGCTGCGAGTTCCTTCAGCATCGGCGGCTTCACGATATAGTCGTCCGCGCCCGTTTCCAGGCCGGCGATGCGTGTGCCCTCGCCGTCATTGGCGGTGACTACGATCAGGCCGCAATCGTCGTCCTCGACAAATCGCTGCATCAACTCGAAGCCATCGACATCGGGCAGGCCGAGGTCGAGCAGCACGACATCGGGACGGAACAGCGGTTTGCGTCGCATCGCATCGGCGCCGGAGGTGGCAACCTCGGTCAACATGCCTTCCAGGCTCAGCGCGTGATCGAGCAGCGACGCCACGCTGAACGTGTCCTCGACGATCAACACCCGCAGCGGGCGCGCAGCACGGTCGCTCATCTATCTGCTGCTCATGCCGAGGCCGATCATATCGTGGTAGGAGGAAGCTGGCGCGGCCGACATGGCCGTCCCGAACGGAACAAGGCGGTCTCAGGAGCCGGCGAGGGTTCGCCACTCCTCCTCGCTTAGGGTCGCGACGCCCAGCTCCGCCGCGCGACGCGCCTTCGACCCCGCCTCGGCGCCCAGCACAACGTAGTCGGTTTTGCGCGTGACGCTATCCGTTACGCGAGCGCCTTGCCGTTCCGCCATCGTTTTTGCTTCCTGACGCGACATTGTTGCCAATGCACCGGTAAAAACCACCACCTTGCCCGCCAGCTCGCCCTTCGTGGCGGCGGCATCCGGCTCCGGCGCGAACGTCAGCAGGGCGGCCAGGGCATCGATCGCGGCGCCGTTGCGCGGCTCGGCGAAGAACTCGGCCAGTTCCACGGCGATGGACGGGCCAACGCCGATGATGGCGCCCAGATCGCTGCGCGCCTCGGAGCCGACCGTCGTCGCCTCCTGCATCTGCGCCCGCCAGTTTGCGAACGTCCGGTAATGGCGGGCCAGCAGGCGGGCGTTGGTGGCGCCGATGCGGCGGATGCCGAGCGCGTAGATGAACCGCGACAGGGTGACATTGCGCGCCCGGATGACCGCCTGGCTGAGCTTGTGCGCCGACACCGCGCCCCAGCCCTCGCGCGCGGCGATATCCGCCTCATGTTGCGGCAGGCCGAAGATGTCGATCGGGCCGCGCACCAGCCCGTCGGCGTAGAACTCGCGGATGCTGCGCTCGCCCAGGCCGTCGATGTCGAAGGCGGCGCGCGAGACGAAATGTACCAGCCTTTCCTCCGCCTGCGCCTGGCACACCAAGCCGCCGGTGCAGCGCCGCACCACCTCGCCCGCCGCGCGTACCGCGAGGCTGCCGCAGACCGGGCAGCGGTCGGGCATCGCGAACGCCGTCGCCGTGTCCGGGCGCTGGTCCAGCACCGGGCCGATGATCTGCGGGATCACGTCGCCGGCGCGCTGCAACGTCACCGTATCGCCGATTCGCACGTCCTTGCGCCCGATCTCGTCCTCGTTGTGCAGCGTCGCGCGCATCACCAGCACGCCGCCGACATTGACCGGCTCCAGCGCCGCCACCGGCGTCAGCGCGCCGGTGCGCCCGACCTGGATCAGGATGTCGAGCAGCCGTGTGGTCGCCTGTTCGGCGGGGAACTTCCACGCAATCGCCCAACGCGGCTCGCGGCCGACGAAGCCGAGCCGGCGCTGCAAGGCCAGGTCGTCCACCTTGTACACCACGCCGTCGATATCGTAGGCCAGGCCGGCGCGGTCGCGCGCCATCTCCGCCTGGAACGCAGCGGCGGCGGTCTCGTCCGGCAGCCGGCGCGACAGCGGGTTGACGGTGAAACCCCAGGCTTTCAGCCGCTCCAGATACTCCCAGTGCGTCGCCGCCACCGGGTTGCTGCTATCGCCCTGCGCATAGGCGAACAGCGACAGCGGCCGCGCGGCGGTGATGCTGGCGTCGAGTTGGCGCAGGCTGCCGGCGGCGGCGTTGCGCGGATTGGCGAACTGACGCTCGCCGGCCCGCTCCTGCGCCGCATTCAGCGCCAGGAAATCGGCCTTGGTGATGAACACCTCGCCCCGGACCTCAATCCGTGCCGGCGCGTCCGGTCCAAGCCGGCGCGGCAGTCCGGCCAGCGTCTCCAGGTTGCGGGTGACATCCTCACCGACATGGCCGTCGCCGCGCGTGGCGCCACCGACGAAGCGGCCATCCTGGTAGGTGAGCGAGATCGACAGCCCGTCGATCTTCGGTTCGGCCACGAACGCCAGCGGCGCGGCGCTGCCCAGGAAGCGGCGCACGCGGGCGCAGAACTCGGTGAAGTCCGCCGCCGCGAAGGCATTGCCGAGCGACAGCATCGGGGTGCCGTGGCGGTGTTTGGCAAACCCGCCGGCAGGCGCCGATCCAACCCGCAGCGATGGCGAGTCGGGGCGCGCCAGATCGGGGAAGCGCGCCTCCAACGCGGCGTTGCGCCGGCGCAGCGCGTCGTACTCCGCGTCGGTCGCCTCTGGCGCGTCGTGCTCGTGATAGGCGCGGTCGAGCCGCAGCAGCAGCGCCGCCAGACGCTCCAACTCCGCCAGCGCCTCCGCACGGGTGATCTCGGCCACATCCCTCATGCCGCCCCCAGCAGGCTGTCGGCGGCGGCGCGGGCTGCGGCCGTCACTGTCTCGCCGGCCAGCATCCGGGCGATCTCCTCGCGCCGCTGCTCGCCCGAGAGCGGCTCCACCAGCGTCTGCGCGCCCACGTCGCTGGCGCGCTTGAGGACACGCAGATGCGCCGCCCCACGCGCCGCCACCTGCGGGCTGTGCGTGACCAGCAGCACCTGCACCTGCTCCGCCACCCGCGCCAGCCGCTCGCCGACCGCCGCCGCCGTGGCCCCGCCGATGCCCGAATCCACCTCGTCGAACACCAGGGTCGGCACTGTCGAGCCGCCGGCCAGCACCACCTTCAGCGCCAGCATCAGCCGGCTGAGTTCGCCGCCGGAGGCCACGCGGCCAAGTGCCCCGGGTGCCTGGCCGGGGTTGGTGGCGATCAGGAACCGCGCCGCGTCGGCGCCCTGCGCGCCCCAGCCGGCCTCGTCCAGCGGCACCAGCTCGGTCACGAACCGCGCCCGGTCGAGCCGCAGCGGCGGCAGTTCGCGCATGATGGCCGCGTCCAGCCGTGTCGCCGCCGCCGCGCGGGCGGCACTCAGCCGGGCGCAGGCGGCGACGTAGCCGGCGCGTGCGGCCACGGCGTCGCGGGCGAGGGCGCCCAGTTGCACCTCCCCGGTCTCCAGCGCCGCCAGCCTCGCGGCCAGGGTCTCGCGCAGGGCGGGCAGTTCGGCAGGCGGGATGTTGTGCTTGCGCGCCGCCGCCCGCAGCGCGAACAGCCGCTCCTCCGCCTGTTCCAACTGGCGCGGATCGGCGTCGTTGTCCTCCGCCAGCCGCGCCAACTGCGTCTCCGCCTCGCCCAGCGCCTCCTCGGCCCGGTCCAGCGCGGCCACCACCGCCGCCTCCGCCTCGCTGGGCTGGGTCAGGCGTTGCAGCGTGCGACTGGCGCTGCGCAGGGCGGCGGCGGGTCCGGCGTTGCGGCTGCGCCCCTGTGCCTGCGGCGCCAACTCGCCCAGCGCCTGCGCGATCGTCTCCGCGCGCTTCTCGCCCTGTTGCAGACGCTGCCGGTCGCGCGCCAGCCGGTCTTCCTCGTCCGGCTCGGCATTCAGTTGGGTCAGTTCGCCGACGGTGTGGCGCAGCCAGTCCTGGTCGCGCTGCGCCGCCGCGATGGCCTCGCGTGCGGCGGAGAGGGCGCGCGCCGCCGACCGCCACACGCCGTAACGCCCGGCGACATCCGCGCGCAAGTCGGCTGGAACCCCGTAGGCATCGAGCAGGGCGGTGTGGCCGGCGGGATCGGCCAGCCCCATCTGGTCATGCTGGCCCTGCACCTCGACCAAGGCGGCACCCACCCGGCGCAGCAGGCCGGCGCCGACCGGGGCATCGTTGACGAAGGCGCGAGAGCGGCCGTCGCGCCCGACCACCCGGCGCAGCACGATCTCGTCCTCCGCCTCGATACCCTGCTCATGCAGCAGGGCGAAGGCGGGGTGATCGGGCGGCGGCGCGAACACCGCTGCCGCGGAGCCTTGCTCGCAGCCCTGGCGCACCAGCCCGGTCTCGGCGCGGGCACCCAGCGCCAGGCCCAGGCTGTCGAGCAGGATCGACTTGCCGGCGCCGGTCTCGCCGGTCAGCACGGTCAGGCCCGGCCCGAACGCCAGGTCGAGGCGTTCGATCAGCACCACGTCGCGAATCGACAGCGCCGTCAGCATGCAGCCGCCGCCCTCGCGTCCGCCGCCCGCACGCCTGTTGTCCGCCTAGAACAGGGAGCCGAAGGTTCGCGACAGGAAGCCGGGGCCACCGGCCGGATCGCTCGCGTACACCGGCTTGCCCTTCACGTCGCCATCCGCGATCAGTTGGTTGTAGCTGTCCTGATACCAGATGCTGCCGGGATAGTTGTGCCCCAGCACGGCAGCCGTCTTGCGCGCCTCGCTCGGCAGGCCGAGCAGAAGGTAGATCTCGGTCAGGCGGTGCAGCGCCTCCGGCACATGGTTCGTGGTCTGGTAGTCGTCCACCACCCGCTGGAACCGGCCAATCGCCGCGGTGTAGAGATGCTGGTCCTCGTAGTAGCGGCCAACCGCCATTTCCTTGCCGGCAAGGTGATCGCGGGCAAGGTCGATCTTCAACCGGGCGTCGCGGGCGTAGGAGCTGTCGGGGAAACGGTTGACCACTTCCTGCAACGCCGCCATCGCCTCCGCTGTCGCTTTCTGGTCGCGCTGCGTGTCGGCGATCTGCTCATAGAAGCACAACGAGCGCAGGTAGTAGGCATAGGCGATGTCACGATGCGCCGGGTGCAACTGGATGAAGCGGTCGAGCGTGCCGATCGCGTCGGTGTATTTGTCCTGGAGGTATTCGGCGTAGCCCTGCATCAACTGCGCGTTCACCGCCCAGCTCGAATACGGATAGTTCTGCTCGACATTGTCGAACTCGGTCGAGGCAGTGCCGTAGCGCTGGGTGCTGAGCGCGTCGACGCCACGGTTATAGAGCACCTCGACCGGGGTGTTGGCGGGATCTTTGCTCGGTTCCGCAGAGGCGGTGTTGCCGCCTCCGCTGCTGAACGGGTTGAGCGATTGCATGGTCTGGCAGCCGCCGAGCGTCACCGCCAGCGCTGCCAGGGCTATGACGCCGAGAAACCGGGGGCGAGGCAATCGGAACAAGGACGACATTGACTGGAGATCCACCGCAAATCCTGAGCGGGCGTTATAGCACACCCGGTCGCGAGGCGAACCCTGCCCCGGCAGCGTGGTCAGGCCGCGTGCAGCGCCCCCGGCATCCACGCCAACGCGCCGTCATGGGCGGTGGCCTCGCGGCGGCGCCAGTTGGCCCGTTGCGCAAACAGCGCGTGCAGCAGCCGGTTGTTCAGGGCGTGGCCGCTGCAATGGCCGGTGAAGCGGCCCTGTAGCCGGGCGCCGGCGAGGGCGAGGTCGCCCACCGCATCCAGCAGCTTGTGCCGCACGAACTCGTCCGGCATGCGCAGGCCGCCAGGATTGAGCACGCGGGCCTCATCCACCACCACGGCGTTGTCCAGGCTGCCGCCACGCGCGAGGCCGCTCGCCTGGAGCCGTGCCACGTCGCCGGCCAGGGTGAAGGTGCGTGCGCGGGCCAGTTCCTGCTCGAAGCTCGCGCTGGTGAGTTGCAGGCTGAACGCCTGATGGCCGATTGCCGGAGCGTCGAACCGGATCGACATCGCCATGTCGAAGCCACGCCGGTCGTGGCCAGTGTCGTGGTCACTGTCACGATGCGGCGAATGCGGCCGCAACTCGGCGAATGCGGCGCCTTGCGACACCCGCACCGGGCGCAGCACTTCGATGCCGCTTGACGGGGCATCCTGCTCGACCTGGCCGGCGCAGCCGATGAGGAAGACGAAGCTGGCCGAGGAGCCGTCGAGGATCGGCACTTCCGGCCCATCGAGGGCGACCACGGCGTTGTCGATGCCGCACCCGGCCAACGCCGCCATGACGTGTTCGACAGTGCCGACCCGGCACTCGGGGTGGTCGGGGTGGCCGAGCACGGTGCACATGCGGGTATCGACCACGTGGTCGAAGCGCGCCGGCAGGTCCGGGCTGCCTGGCAGGTCGGTGCGGCGGAAGACGATGCCGGTGTCGGGCAGCGCAGGCAGTAACGCCAACTTAACCTTGACGCCCGAATGTAGCCCTATGCCGACGCAGTCGATCGCGGCACGCAGGGTCCGCTGGCTGGTCGCCGCCATGCTGGCCGTTTGCGTGCCGCGATTGGCACCGACCGTCACGCCCGAGCGTATTTCCTGCGGCAGTCCATCCATCATGCAATCCCTGACCGACCGACCCCAAACCGGAGTCTGCTAACGTCAGGATGCAAATTACGTGGGTTGATGCAGAAGGCGAGTCACTGATTATTGCCGGATATTTCGCTGTAATAGGCTGTAAATAGTAGAAAGAATCATGCCGTACACCTCGACGGAGGCGTACGGCATGACAGGCGTGACCGGTTCAGGAGCTTTGGCGGCGCAGGAAGGCAGGTATGTCGATCTGCATCTCGTCGCTGCCGGCCTGGCGCACCTGGGCGCGCGGCGGCTCCTGATGGTCGGCCTCGTTTGAGCGCGCCGCTTCCTGGCCGCCGTGCTGATGCGCAGGCGGCGTATGGGTTGGCGCGGGCGGGTGGGCGTGCTGCCCACGGATCACGCCAGTGACGATGCTGAAGATGCTCTTGCGCGGCGGCGGTGCCGCGACCGGCGCCGCGGTATGCGCCGCGTCGTTGAACAGCCCGCCGCGCTGGCCTGCCTGCGGTTCGCCACGGCCCGGGACGCGCGGCGCCGGATTACGGGCGTTGGAGGCTGGCTGCCGAAGCGGTTGCTCTTGATCCTGCCCACCCTCTTGACCACGGGCCTGCTCGCCCGGCTGGCTGCCCTCGTCGGGATGCGCGTAGTGCAACGGCGGCTGTTGCAGCGATGGCGCGCGCGGTGCCGGACGGTTGCCGCTGCCGGCGGGGACCTGCGGCACGAAGCGGTTCGGCTGGACCTGCGGCTGCGTGGCCCGGGGTGGCACCGGGCTGGCGGCGCGCGACTGTCCACCCAGGGATTGATTACCCTGGGACTGCCCACCCTGGGACTGATTCCCCTGGGGCGCGAACGCCGGCGGCTGCGTGACCGCGCCGCCCGGATAGCCGCCGCCATGCATCGGGTTGGCGGCCATCGGGTTCGGCTGCTGCTGGCCGCCCGACGCCTGTGCCGCCGCCGCGTCGTAGCCGCTGGGCTGGCTCGGTTGCGCGCCCACGAACGGGGCTGCCGCCGCGCCGCCGCCGACCGCGACCAGACGTGGCCGCTCGGCATTGCGCGACTGCTGCGTGTCGATGCCGGTGGCGACCACGGAGACGCGGATCTTGCCGTTCAGGTTGTCGTCGATGGCCGAGCCGAAGATGATGTTGGCGTCGTCGTCGACCTCTTCGCGAATCCGGTTGGCAGCCTGGTCGACCTCGAACAGGGTCATGTCCTCGCCGCCGGTGATGTTGATGAGCAGGCCGCGCGCGCCGGACATCGAGGTGTCCTCCAGCAGCGGGTTGCTGATCGCGGCCTCGGCGGCGCGGATGGCGCGGTTCTCGCCCTCGGCCTCGCCGGTGCCCATCATCGCCTTGCCCATCTCCGCCATCACGGCGCGGATGTCGGCGAAGTCGAGGTTCACCAGCCCGGGAGTCACCATCAGGTCGGTGACGCCGCGCACGCCCATGTACAACACGTTGTCGGCCATCTTGAAGGCGTCGCGCCAGCTTGTGCGCTCGTTGGACAGACGAAACAGGTTCTGGTTCGGGATCACGATCAGGGTGTCGACGTATTGCTGCAACTCCTCGATGCCGATCTCGGCGGCGCGGGCGCGGCGGCTGCCCTCGAAGGTGAACGGCTTGGTCACCACGCCCACGGTCAGGATGTTGCGCTCGCGCGCCATGCGGGCGATCACCGGCGCCGCCCCGGTACCGGTGCCGCCGCCCATGCCGGCGGTGATGAACACCATGTGCGCGCCATCGAGGTGACGATACAGCTCCTCGGCGGCCTCCTCGGCGGCGGCGCGGCCGATCTCCGGCTTGGCGCCGGCGCCAAGCCCTTGCGTGATGTGCGGCCCGAGCTGGATGCGGCGGTCGGCGCGGCTATGGACCAGTTGCTGCGCGTCGGTGTTGGCGACGACGAACTCCACGCCTTGAAGGTTGGAGGTGATCATGTTGTCGACCGCGTTGGTGCCGCCGCCGCCGACGCCGATCACCGTTATCCGGGGCGTGAAATCCGTATGGGTCTGCTGCGGGATGGTCAGGTTCAAAGTCACGGGCTTACTCCCCCTTGGAGAATCGTGTGTACGACAAAAAGGCGATTCGCAAACATTTCAGGTGCGATCTCGTAGAAACTGCACGATGCGGCGGACCATGCCGGACGGGCGTTCAGCTTCAAAATCAATGTCATGGACGCTGCGGCCAATTCCCGCAGCCCACGCCAGCAGGCCGACGCCGGTGGCGAAGGCGGGGCCGGCGGCGCTCTCCGGCAGGCCACGCAGCGCCGCCGGGCGGCCGTGGCGCACGGTGCGGCCCAGGATTTTGGTCGCCATTTCGCGCACCCCCGACATCTGGCTGCCGCCGCCGGTCAGCACCACGCGGCTGCCGGCGGAGCGGCCCACCCCGGACGCCTCCAGCCGGTCGCGCACCAGCTCGAAGGTTTCCTCAAGCCGGGGCTTGATGATTCCCACCACCATGCTGCGCGGCACTTTGATCATCTGATGTTCCTCCTCGCCCACCAGCGGCACCGGCAGCATTTCCCGGTCGTCGTCCGGGCTGCTCTGCGCGCTGCCGTACAGGGTCTTCAGCCGTTCCGCATGGGCGATCGGCGTGGACAGCATGCGGGCGATGTCGTTGGTAACGTGGCCGCCGCCGACCGGCACCTGCGCGGTGTGCAGCAACTGGCCGTCGCCGAACACCGCCATCCCCGTGGTGCCGCCGCCCATGTCGATCACGGTGGCGCCGAGCTGGCGTTCGTCCTCCACCAGCACCGCCATTCCGGCCGCCATCGGCGAGGAGACCAGTTCGGCGATTTGCAGGTCGCAGCGCGACAGGCAGGCGTCCAGGGTCAGCAGCGCCGTCTTCACCGCATCCACCACATGCAGCCGCCCGGACAGGGTTTCGCAATGAAGCCCGCGCGGGTCGGCGACGCCCTGCGCATCGTCGGCGGAAAACGCCAGCGGCAGCGCATGGATGATCTCACGGCCCTCGCTGGCGGCCCGCGTGCGGCCCTCCATCAGCAGCCGGCGGATGTCGGCCTCCTGCACCGCGCGGCCGCCGACCGGCCATTGCACGTTGAACACCCGGCTCTCCGGCTGGCCGCAGGACAGGTTGACGGTGATGTGGCGCAGCCTGGTATCGGCGGCGTTCTCGGCCTGGCCCACGGCGGCACGGATGGCGCGCTCCGCCTCCTCGATGTCGGTGATGCCGCCGCCGCGCACGCCGCGCCCGCGCTGCCAGCCGAACCCCAGCACGCGGTTGCTGCCGTCGCTCTCGGTGCGGCCGATCATGCAGACGATCTTGGTGGTGCCGATGTCGAGCACGCCGAACGGTCCCGATTGCCGGTGCCGGGCGCGCGGCGGCTCGATGTCGTCGGGTGGCGGCAGGCGGCGCGACAGGTCGTTCACGTCGGCTTCCTCGGTGAGGCGGCATTGCCGGCGGGGTTGCCGACAGGGTTGCCGGCGGGGACGGCGGTCTCGGCCACCGGGCGCACCACGAGGCGGTCCGGCAGGCGCATGTCGATCACCTGCAACGGCCGGTCGAGCAGCGCGTGGGTCGCCTGCAACTCGACCAGCCTGGCCAGTGCCGGCACTTCGGCGCCCTCCGGCAGTAGCACGTCGCAGCCGTTGTTGAGCCGCAGGTTCCAGCGCCGGTCGCCGACCCGCACCGCCGCGACCAGTCGCGCCATCAGCGTGGGCTGCGCCGACAGCGCCTTGATCAACGCGCGTGCGGCCTTCGGCGCTCCTGGTCCCACCACCAGCGGCACCTGGCTCGCGAACAGCGCCACGTCGGAGTCGGTCACGGTGTTGCCGTCGCGGTCGATCAGCACGAAGCGGCCGTCATGCTGCCAGACCGCGTATGGGCTGCGCTCGGTCAGATGGACCAGGATGGTGCCCGGCAGCCGGCGTTCGACGCTGGCGCTCTGCACCCACTGGATGCCCTCAAGGCGTGCGCGCGCGGCAGCGGGCGAGAAGGTCAGCGTGGGGTCGCCGGCCACGACGCCGAGGGCTGCGCGCAGCAGCGGCTCCGGCGTCTTGAGGTTGCCGGTCACCTGCACCGACTGCACCCGAAAGCCCATTCGCGCCGTGGCCGCGCCGAACTTCTCGCGGAAGTTGGCGCCGGTGCCCAATGTGCCGACCAGTCCCACGAACACCAGCGCCACCACGCTGACGGTGGCGAACGCAAGCAGCGGACGCAGCTTGCGGCGCTGCCGGCGCAGCATGACCCGGAACCGGCTGGGACGGTCCTGCAATCGCGGCGGCGGCGGGGCCATGCGAGCACGGCCGGTGGCGCCACGCGGCGCGGCCGGGCGCTCGCGGATGTCGCCTTCCGCCAAACGAGGTGTGTTCACGCGCGACATGCCGCGTGCTCCACCATCCAGCCGCACAAAGCGGGAAAATCGATGCCGCGATACGCCGCCTGTTCCGGCAACAGCGATGTGGGTGTCAGGCCGGGTTGCGTGTTGACCTCAAGCAGCACCAGCCGCCCCGGCTCGCCGGCGGTGTCGTCGTAACGGAAATCCGCGCGCGTGGCGCCACGGCAGCCGAGCGCCCGGTGCGCCGCCACCGCGACCTGCATGGCCTGCGCGGCAACACTCGGATGCACCCGCGCCGGGACGATATGGGCCGACCCGCCCTCGGCGTATTTCGCCTCGTAGTCATAGAAGCCCTGCCGCGCGGCGATCTCGGTCACCGCCAGCGCCACGTCGTCCATGACGCCGACGGTCAGTTCGCGGCCTGGGATGTATTCCTCGACCAGCGCCTGTGGCCCGAACCGCCATGCGGCGGCGATGGCGGCGCGGCGGTTGTCGCCGGCGCGCACGATGTTGACGCCGACCGACGATCCCTCGTTGATCGGCTTCACCACATAGGGTGCCGGCCACGGGTCTTCGTGGTGGAGGCTGGCGACATCGAACACCCGGCCGGGCGCCACCGGCAGGCCGCTGGCCACGAACATGGCGCGGGCGGCAACCTTGTCCATCGCCAGCGACGAGGCGCGCACGCCGGAATGGGTGTAGGGGATGCCAAGCCAGTCCAGCACGCCCTGGATCGCGCCATCCTCGCCGAAACGCCCGTGCAGCGCGTTGAACACCACCTCCGGCGCCGGATCGAGCGCCGCCAACGTAGCGCGCAGATCCGGGCCGACATCGATCTCCGTCACCACGAATCCCGCGCTCCGCAGCGCCACGATCACCTGACGGCCCGACGACAGGCTGACCTCGCGCTCGGCCGAGATGCCGCCGTACAGCACCGCGACGCGGCGGGCGGCGCTCATGCCGACACTCCCAGCCGGCGGATTTCCCACTGCAACTCGACGCCGCTGGCGGCGCGCACGCGGGCGCGGATGTCCTCGCCCAGGCCCTCGATGTCCGCCGCCGTGGCGTCGCCGGTGTTGAGCAGGAAGTTGCAGTGCTGCTCGCTGACCTGTGCCCCGCCGCGCACCAGGCCACGGCAGCCGGCGCCGTCGATCAGCTCCCACGCCTTCATGCCGGCCGGGTTGCGGAAGGTGGAGCCGCCGGTGCGTGCGCGCACCGGCTGCGTCGCCTCGCGGCTGGCGCGGATTTCGGCCATGCGCGCGGCGATGGCGCGGGCATGGCCGGGCACGGCGCGCAGCCGGGCGCGCACGACCACGCCACCGGGCGGCAGCATGGCGTGGCGGTAGGCGAAGGCGAGGCGGGCGGCCGGCAGCCGCACCAACTCGCCGGAACGGGTCACGATCTCCGCCCAGTCCAGGCAGTTGGCGACATCGCCGCCATAGGCGCCGGCGTTCATCGCCACGGCGCCGCCGATGCTGCCCGGAATGCCGCTCAGGAACTCCAGCCCGGCCAGGCCCGCCGCCGCCGCCCGCTCGGCCACGGTGGCATCCAGGGCGGCCGCGCCGGCCACGACGCCATCCGCCTCGATGACGATCTCGCTGAAGCCACGGGCGAGGCGCAGCACCACCCCATGCACGCCGCCGTCGCGCACGATCAGGTTGGACGCGGCGCCAATC
>JAYTQW010000138.1:0-10394 GCA_043746535.1 Rhodospirillales bacterium | reverse complement strand
GGCCCAGATCGCGAGGGCGGATGCGGCCGACCTGAAGCTGGCCACGTGGAACCTCGGCTGGCTTACCGTCCGCCCGCTCGGCGATCCGGCGTTGCCGGGCGACGTGGGGCCGGCGCGGGAGGCCGACATCGCCCGGCTGGCCAGCTACGCGGCGGCGCTGGATGCGGACGTGGTCGCTTTCCAGGGGATCGACGGCGCAGTCCTGGCGGCGCGGCTGTTCCCGCCGGAGCGCTATGTCATTCAGATCTCCGGCGATGCCGTGTTGCAACGGGTCGGCTTCGCGGTCCGGCGCGGGCTGGCGTTCACCGCCAATGCGGACGTGGCGACGCTCGACCCGTATCCGCACGCGCGTTTCCGGCTGCGCAGCGGGGTCGACATCACCCTGGCGGGCGGTTTGCGGCTGCTGGCGGTGCATCTGAAGAGCGGCTGCCGCGACGTGGCGCTGGACACGGCGGACCGTCCGGCCTGCGCCACGCTCGGGTTGCAGGCGGATGCGCTGTCCGGCTGGATGGCGGCCCGCGACGCCGCTGGCCAGGCGTTCGCGGTGCTGGGCGATTTCGGCCGGGTGATGGACGGCGCCGACGACTTCCTGGCCCGCGCGGAGGCCAGCATCCCGCTGCTGCGCGCAACCGAGGGTCACGCCTCGCCATGCTGGGGCGGTGCGGCGTTCACCGATCACGTCCTGCTGGGCGGGGCCGCGCGCGGTTGGCTACTACCTGACACCCTGCGCGTTATGGTCTATCGCGAGACCGGCGAGACCTGGCGCGGACGCCTGCCCGACCACTGCCCGCTGTCGATCCGGCTGCATCTTGCCGACTGACCCGCTCAAATCCCCCGGTCAACTTTGAGGAGCCATCCGATGCCCGAATATGTCGCCCACGCCACCACCACCGGCGGCCGCAACGGCCATGTCGAGTCCAATGACGGCCTGATCAAGCTCGACCTGTCGGTGCCCAAGGACATCGGCGGTCCCGGCAAGGCTGGCGCCTCCAACCCCGAGCAACTGTTCGCCGCCGGCTATTCGGCCTGCTTCGGCGGCGCGGTCGACTACGCGGCGCAACTGGAAAAGGTGAAGGTCGGCGCCGTCACGGTCGAGGCCGACGTCAGCATCATCGCCAACCCGGCCACCGGCTTCCATCTCGCGGTCAAGCTCACCACCCATGTCGAGGGGATCGACCAGGCCACCACCGAGCGGCTGGCACACAAGGCGCATAACGAGATCTGCCCGTATTCGAAGGCGACGCGCGGCAACATCGACGTGACACTTGCCTTCAAGTGAGGGCATCCCGGTGAGCCTGACGCTGTTCGTCACCGGAGCCTCCTCCGGCTTCGGGGAAGCCATTGCGCGCCGGGCCGTGCGCGATGGCCACCGCGTCATCGCCGCCGCCCGGCGCGGCGAGCGGCTGGAGGCGCTGCACGCGGAACTGGGCGAGGCGTTGCTGCCATTGATGCTCGACGTGACCCACGCCGACGCCGTGGCCACCCTGCCCGGATGCCTGCCGGAGGGCTGGCGCGATATCGACGTGCTGGTCAACAACGCCGGCCTGGCGCTCGGCCTCAGCCCCGCCTACGAGGCGAAGCTGTCCGACTGGGACACCATGGTGGCGGTGAACGTGACCGGCCTGCTGCATGTGACGCGGGCGCTGCTGCCGGCGATGCAGGCGCGCAACCGTGGGCATATCGTCAACATGGGCAGCGTCGCCGGCACCTACCCCTACCCCGGCGGCCATGTCTATGGCGCGTCGAAGGCGTTCGTGGCGCAGTTCAGCCTCAACCTGCGCGCCGACCTGGTCGGCACCGGGGTGCGCGTCACCGACATCGAGCCGGGGCTGGTCGGCGGATCGGAGTTCAGCGCCGTGCGTTTCTCCGGCGACGCCGCGCGTGCCGCCAAGCTGTACGAGGGCACCGAGCCGCTGCTGCCCCATGACATCGCCGAGGCGGTGGCGTGGGTGATCGGCCTGCCGGCGCACGTCAACATCAACCGGATCGAGATGATGCCGACCTGCCAGGCCTCGTCCGCGCTGACGGTGAAACGCGCATGAAAGCCAGTTCCTCATGAAAGCAAAACACTGGCGCCGCGTGATCGATCGCTACCGGATCACCGATGGCGCCGCTTTCCGGCTGAAGGACTACGACCCCGGCGACATCGCCGCCGAGCATATCGACAAGGAGGACGGCCCCGCCTTGTTGCAGGCGGCGGTGGAGCGGCTCGCGGAGTTGCAGGAGTTGCTCTACCCGCACGCAAGCTGGGCGTTGCTGTGCGCCTTTCAGGGCATGGATGCGTCCGGCAAGGACGGCACCATCAAGCACGTCATGTCGGGCGTGAACCCGCAAGGCGTCACCGTCACATCGTTCAAGGCGCCTGGCCCGGAAGACCTGGCGCATGATTTCCTCTGGCGCATTTCGCAGGCGCTGCCCCAGCGCGGCAAGATCGGCATCTTCAACCGCAGCCATTACGAGGAGGTGCTGGTCACCAGGGTGCATCCCGACATCCTCACCCGCCAGCGCCTGCCGCCCGACCTGATCGGCAAGCAGGTCTGGGACCGCCGCCTCGCCGACATCGCCGCGTTCGAACGCTACCTGTCGCATCAGGGCATCGTCGTGCTGAAGTTCTTTCTTAACATCAGCCGCGACGAACAAAAGCGCCGCTTCCTGGACCGGCTGGACCACCCGGACAAGAACTGGAAGTTCAGCACCGGCGACATCGCCGAGCGCGAACATTGGGACGAGTACCAGCGCGCCTACGAGGCGGCGATCCAGGGCACCGCGACCAAGCACGCTCCCTGGTTCGCGGTTCCGGCCGACCACAAGTGGTTCTCGCGGCTGATCGTGATCCAGGCCATGATCGAGGCTCTGGAGGCTCTGGAGTTGAAGCCGATCGAACTTTCGGCCACCGAGGATGCCCGGCTGGCCGAGGTGAGGAAGCAGCTCGAGGCCGAATAAGCCATCGAAATCGGCTCAATGAAAAACGGGCCGGGGATTGCTCCCCGACCCGCTTTCGCGTCAGCCCATCCCGCTACTGTGCGTTTTCCGGCTCGCGCTCGGTGCCGCCCTCGTCGCCATCGCTCTCCGGCTTGGCGGCATTCGGCGGGATCACCGCCTCGACGGTGTCGAACTCGAGCTTGCCATCCTTCATGCCGACCTTGACCGAGCCACCCTTCACCAGCTTGCCGAACAGCAACTCCTCGGCCAGCGGCTTCTTGATGTATTCCTGGATCACGCGCGCCAGCGGGCGGGCGCCATACAGGCGGTCGTAGCCACGCTCCGCCAGCCACTCCTTGGCCGCCGACGACAGCTCGATGGTCACGTTGCGGTCGGCGAGCTGCGCCTCCAACTGCATGACGAACTTCTCCACCACGCGGCCGACGATCTCCTGCGTCAACGCCGCGAACGGGATCACCGCGTCCAGGCGGTTGCGGAACTCCGGCGTGAACATGCGCTTGATCGCCTCGCCGTCCTCGCCCTCCCGCGCCTCACGTCCGAAGCCGATCGCCTCCTTGGCCATGTCGGACGCACCCGCATTGGTGGTCATGATCAGGATGACATTGCGGAAATCGACCGTCTTGCCGTTGTGATCGGTCAGCTTGCCGTGGTCCATCACCTGCAACAGGATGTTGAACAGGTCGGGATGCGCCTTCTCGATCTCGTCCAGCAGCAGCACGGTGTGCGGGTGCTGGTCGATGGCGTCGGTCAGCAACCCGCCCTGGTCAAAGCCGACATAGCCCGGCGGCGCGCCGATCAGCCGGCTGATGCTGTGCCGCTCCATATACTCGCTCATGTCGAAGCGGGTCAGCTCAATGCCGAGCGTGCTGGCCAACTGGCGCGCGACCTCGGTCTTGCCGACACCGGTCGGGCCACTGAACAGGTAGTTGCCGATCGGCTTCTCACTCTCGCGCAGGCCAGCGCGCGACAGCTTGATGGCGGCGGATAGCTGCTCGATGGCGTGATCCTGGCCATAGACCATCGCCTTCAGGTCGCGGTCCAGATTGCGCAGCGTCTCCTTGTCGTCGGCGCTGACCGACTTGGGCGGGATGCGGGCGATCTTGGCCACCATCTCCTCGATGTCGCGCAGGGTCACGGTCTTGCGGCGCTTGCCCTCGGGTTGCAGCATCCGGCTGGCGCCGGCCTCGTCGATCACGTCGATCGCCTTGTCCGGCAGCTTGCGGTCGTGGATGTACTTGCTGGACAGCTCGACGGCGGCGCGGATCGCCTCGTCGGTGTACTTCACCTTGTGGTGCTTCTCGTAGTTCACCTTCAGGCCGCGCAGGATCTTGATCGCGTCGTCCTGCGACGGCTCGTTCACGTCGATCTTCTGGAACCGGCGCACCAGGGCGCGGTCCTTCTCAAAATAAACGCGGAACTCCTTGTAGGTGGTGCTGCCGATGCAGCGCAGCGTGCCCTGTGCCAGCGCCGGCTTCAGCAGGTTCGAGGCATCCATGGCTCCGCCGCTGGTGGCGCCGGCGCCGATCACCGTATGGATCTCGTCGATGAACAGGATCGCGTTCGGCTGCGCCTCCAACTCCGTCACCACCGCCTTCAGCCGCTCCTCGAAATCACCACGGTAGCGAGTGCCGGCCAGCAGCGCGCCCATGTCGAGCGCATAGATGGTGGATTGCGCCAACACCTCCGGCACGTCGCCTTCAAGGATGCGCTTGGCCAGCCCCTCGGCGATGGCGGTCTTGCCGACGCCGGGATCGCCGACATAGAGCGGGTTGTTCTTGGTGCGGCGGCACAGGATCTGGATGGTCCGCTCTATCTCGGTGTCGCGGCCAATCAACGGGTCAATCTTGCCGGCGGCAGCCTTCTTGTTAAGGTTCACGGTGTAGTTGCTGAGCGCGTCCTGGCCGCGCTTGGCCGGCTTCTCCTCACGGTCTGGCTCGGCGTTGTTACCCTCGCCGCCACCGCCGGAACCCTGCGGCGTGCGGCCCTGGCCACGGCCAGGCGCCTTGGCGATGCCGTGGCTGATGAAGTTGACTGCGTCCAGGCGGGTCATGTCCTGCGTTTGCAAGAAATACACCGCATGGCTCTCGCGCTCACTGAACAGTGCCACCAGCACGTTGGCGCCGGTCACCTCGTCGCGGTTGCTGCTCTGCACATGGATCGCCGCGCGCTGCACGACGCGCTGGAAGCCGGCGGTGGGCTTCGGGTCGCCAGGACGGTCGGTGGCAAGGCCGGCCAGATCCTTGTCGAGGAACTCGGTCAGGTCGACCCGGATCTTATCCACATCGACCCCGCAGGCGCGCAGCACGGTGGCGGCGTCCGCGTCGTCGAGCAGGCCGAGCAGAAGGTGTTCCAGCGTCGCATACTCATGGCGACGCTCGCTGGCCAGCGACAGCGCACGGTGGAGCGTCTGTTCGAGATTGCGTGAGAGCATGATGGAAGCGCTCCTAAGACCAAAGGAAGGCAGAGACGACGGGACACCGCACGGCAAGGCGCTGGCTGGCTAACTGGCTTGCTGCCGCAGGCAGCGGCCAATCAATCCAATTGGCACGACGGCCACCAGCGGCAAGAGTTTCGGGATGATTTCGCGCCGGAACCTGAACTCCTACGCATTCTTTCGCGATACTGCGGCGGACGCACGATGAATCTGCCATCTGATTATTTAAAAATGGAACACACTCGTGACAGCCCGGGCAGGTGGCCGGGTTATTTTTGCATACGGCGGCTCAGTCCTTCTCGATGGTGCATTGCAGCGGGTGCTGGTTTTGCCGGGCTAGGTCCATCACCTGGGTGACCTTGGTTTCGGCCACCTCGTAGGTGAACACGCCACATACGCCGACGCCACGGCGGTGGACGTGCAGCATGACACGGGTGGCCTCCTCCCGATTCTTCTGAAAGAATCGCTCCAGCACATGCACCACGAACTCCATGGGCGTGTAATCGTCGTTCAGCATCAGCACTTTGTACATGGCTGGCTTGCGCGTCTTCGCCCGCGCCTTGATCACAACCCCGGTGCCGGTGCCATCGCCGCCATCCGGCCGGCCGTCCTCGCGCCGGCCAGCGGCAACTAGTGGGAGCGGGAGACGGTGGCCCACCGCCCGAGCGACCGCCAGATTGACCACCAGAATGGCGCCGGCTGGCTCGCGGGAAGCTGTTCGCTGGTCACGCATGGCTTGCCACCGCTCTCTCACATTCAAATCCGCGCCACAACCGAGGCCGCGAACGCGCACTCATAAAAATGCCGCAGCCCACAAGGAGCCACGGCTGGACGATTGAGGATGGGTTTTCAGGGAGCGGCGCGCAAGACCCAGCGTGGTGAACGAAGGCGCCAAAACGAGCGGCGGCCCGGGAAAACCTCCCGGGCCGCTTCATGTCACCGCGTGAGGCGGGTGTCAGACGGCGGTGGGAACGCGGCCGAACTTCTCGGTGGCCAGCGTGACGCGCGCGGCGATCGGCGCGATTGCCTGCTCGGCCAGCTTGATCGACGCATCGGTGAGCTTGCTGGTCTCGCTGACCGCCTTCTCCATCGAGCTGCGCGCCATGCCACCCTGGATGTCCATTGCTTCCTTCAACGACTTCACGCCGCTGAGCGACTTCCAGCCCGACATGGACTGGTCCATCTGCTCGCGGGCCGACTGCGCCAGGGTCTTGCCGAGATCCTGCAAGCCGGTCGTCCAGATCTGGCTGGCCTTGACGAACGCCTCGAAATTGCCCTGGCTGAACGTCATCATGTCTTGAGCTGCACTCATGGTAGTCTCCTGGTGTTGGTTGGTGGTCGGCACAGCGTCCGCAACCGTTGGCACCGGAGCGGAGATCGATTGAGAAGGCGAAGCCGCCACCAAAACGGGCGACGGTGTTGCGAGCACGGGAGGGATGACGGCGGCCACGGCGGTGGTCGCCAGCAGTTCCTGAATATCCGGGGCGGCCGAAGGCTTGATCGCCGAGGGCAAGATCAGCGCCGCAGGTAACGGGTTACCATTGCTGGTCCGCGGCATGAGTTTTGCCGGCATCTATTCCTCCCCTGGCTGCCATCCTTCGTTGTGCGATGCAGCATAACCGGTAAATACCCAGCCGTATCCGGCTTTACAAGCATTTTTTGTGCAATGCAGCATAGCTTGGATGGATCGCTGTGTCGCCATGCCGCCAGGATAGGGGCGACATACCGCCGTAAAAATCTGAGCAAGATGTTTTAACTTATTCTAAACAAATGTTTCCTGTCGCTTGAGACTGGACAGCAACGAGCCTGGGTCACTAGGTTGGGCCGCGATGGAACAAGGGATCGCTGCCGATGCGCGTCTATAGGCTTTGGCAACGACCCCGCTTCGCCGGCTCCCGCGCGCGCGGTGGCTTGTCCAGACATTCATGGTTGGCAAGCGTGCTGCTTGCCTTGGCGGTGTGGTCGGGATTCGGCATCGCGGATGCGGCGCGGGCACAGATCGGCTCCGAACGCTACAGTTCGATGGTGATGAACGCCGGCACCGGGTCCATCCTGTCCACGGTCAACCCAGACGAGTTGCGCCATCCGGCCAGCCTGACCAAGATGATGACGCTGTACATGACGTTCGAGGCGTTGCGCGACCGCCGCCTGTCGCTCACCGACCAGGTGCCGGTCAGCGCGCACGCCGCCTCGATGTCGCCCACCAAGCTTGGATTGCTGCCGGGCACCAAGCTCAGTGTCGAGCAGGCGATCATGGGACTGGTCACGAAATCCGCCAACGACGCCGCCTCGGCGTTGGGCGAGTTGCTCGGCGGCGGCGACGAGGACCGCTTCGCGCAGATGATGACGCTGCGCGCGCGCGCACTCGGCATGTCGAGGACTGTGTTCCGCAACGCCTCCGGCCTGCCCGACCCGGAACAGGTGACCACCGCCCGCGACCTCGCCTTGCTGGCCCGTCACCTGGTGCAGGACTACCCGGTGCAGTACCATTATTTCAGCACGCCGAGCTTCATGTTCCACGGCCGGCTGATCCCCAACCATGACCACATGCTGCAAACCTATCCGGGCGCCGACGGCATCAAGACCGGTTATGTGGAGGCCTCGGGGTTCAACCTGGTGACCTCGGCGGTGCGTGGCGACGTGCGGCTGATCGGCGTGGTGCTTGGCGCCGCGCGCCCAGGGGAGCGCGACCTGCACATGGCGCTTCTGCTCGACCGTGGCTTCGAGCAACTCAACATTCCGGTGATGACCCGTCGCGACAACGTGGTGACCGCCAGCCGCGGCGCCACAGCGAACGCCGGCGGCGGCGATCCAACGCTGACCACCGCCGCCGCTACCCTCACGCTGGCCCATCCTGGCATAACCGGGCAATTGCGGCCGATGCGCCAGCAATCGCATTGGGCGGTGCAGCTTGGCAGCTTCACCACCATCGCCGCCGCGCGCCGGGCTGCCGGCACCGCACGCGGCGTGGTCGACGCCGGTTCGGTGCGGATCGAGAATGCCAGGGCGCATCGCCGCACCACCTACCGGGCGCAGTTGGTGGGCCTGAGTTCCGCCGACGCGCGCGATGCCTGCGTGGCGTTGGTCCGGCGGCGCCTGACCTGCATCGTGCTGCGCGGCGATACCGGCCAGTTCGCCAGCCAGTAGCGCGCGTGCCGGGTGTGATGCCACGGGCCTTGCGGACGTATGGGCGCTTCCGCATCTTGACAGCTCAGTGACCACCGCGCGCGGCACAGCGTCGCCGCCGGTTGCGCATACGGAGCGGGCAATGGACGGCGGCTCGGATTCACGGCGCATCACCCTTCATCGGCCCGAGGATTTCGCGGCCATGCGCCGCGCCGGACGGCTGGCGGCGGAGACGCTCGACATGATCGGCCCCTACGTGGTGCCGGGCGTCACCACCGACGCGCTGGACCGGCTGTGCCACGATTTCATGGTGGCGCATCATTCGGTCCCGGCGACGCTGAACTATCGCGGCTACCCGAAATCGATCTGCACCTCCATCAACCACGTCGTCTGCCATGGCATTCCGGGCGAGCGACGACTGGAGCCGGGCGACATCCTCAACATCGACGTGACGGTGATCCTGGATGGCTGGTTCGGCGACAGCAGCCGGATGTACGCGGCTGGCACGCCATCGACGCGCGCGCGCAACCTGATGGATGTCACCTACCAATCGCTGATGCGCGGCGTGGCGGCGATCAAGCCGGGCGCCACCCTGGGCGACGTGGGCCACGCCATCCAGTCGTTCGTCGAGGGCCACCGTTTCAGCGTGGTGCGCGACTTCTGCGGCCACGGCATCGGCCGCGCCTTCCACGAGGCGCCGAACGTGCTGCATTTCGGCCGGCGCGGCGACGGCACCATACTGCGGCCCGGCATGTTCTTCACCGTCGAGCCGATGGTCAACGCCGGCCGGCCGGAGGTGAAGGTGCTCGACGACGGCTGGACGGCGGTGACGCGCGACCGCAGCCTGTCGGCCCAGTTCGAGCACATGGTGGGCGTGACCGAGGACGGCGTGGAGGTGTTCACGCACTCCCCCGCTGGACTGGATCAGCCGGTGTTCGCCTGACCTTACATAGTTAATAACGAGATATTGACGGCATTTTGGTTCGGTCGCGCAACGCCCGCGTGGCATGTCTGGACGGGATGCCGCACAGCCCCGACCTCACCCGCGACCTGCTGTCGCCGCATCAGGCGGCGAACGCCGCGCCCGTGGTGGCCGCCGGCATCGACGGCCATCGCGGGCGGATGCGGCTGAAGCTGCTCTCCGCCGGACCGGAGGCGCTGGCCGACCACGAGTTGCTGGAAATGGTGCTGTTCCTGGCCCTTCCCCGCCGCGACACCAAGCCGCTGGCGCGCAGCCTGTTGACCCGCTTCGGCAGCTTTGCCGCCGCCATCGCCGCGCCGCTGGCCGAGTTGCGGCGGATCGAGGGCCTGGGCGAGGCCGGTGCGGCGGCGTTGAAGACGGTGCAGGCGGCGGCGCTGCGGCTGGTGCGGGCGGAGGTGATGAACCAGCCGGTGCTGTCCAACTGGGACCGGCTGATGGAGTACCTGAACGCGGTCATGGCGCGCGAGCGGATCGAGCAGTTCCGCATCCTGTTCCTCGACAACCGCAACCGCCTGCTGGCAGACGAGGCGCAGGCGCGCGGCACCGTCAACCACACCCCAGTCTATCCGCGCGAGGTGGTGAAGCGGGCGCTGGAACTGTCCGCCACCGCGCTGATCCTGGTCCACAACCACCCGAGCGGCGACCCGGAGCCGTCGGCGGCGGATGTCGAGACCACGCGCGACATCGCCACGGCGCTGCGTCCGGTCGGCGTCGTGCTGCACGACCACGTCATCGTCGGCAACGGACGCTGGCTGAGTTTCAAGCGCGAGGGGCTGCTTTAGAAGGCCAAGGGCTTTGCCCCATAGGCGCGAAGCTAACCTGTTCTAAGTTTCAGCCATTGAAGCTTTCTTCGTCTTGGTGCCTCGGCGAGGTGTTGGGCGGATCGGGGTCCTTGTTGGCGTCTACGGC
>JAYTQW010000137.1:0-1579 GCA_043746535.1 Rhodospirillales bacterium | reverse complement strand
CAGCGTCACCGGCAGCACCGCCAGCGTGGCGACGTTGACTTGCGTGCCCGAGAAGTCGGCGACGACGCCCTGGGTCACGATGGTGCCGTTCTCCACCACGCCGGAGAAGCTGACGCTGGAGCCGGCGCCGAATTTTCCGAGTTGCAGCGTGCCGCCCTGGAGGTCGAGCGTGCCGGCGAAGACGATATGGCCGGTGAGGCCGCCGAGTTCCGCCAGGGTGAGGTTGTCGTCGAAGGTGATGGTGCCGGCGGCGATGCCACCGGTGTTGTCGAAGGCGGTCACGCTGGCGCCGATGGTGACGAGCGAAGCCAGCGCCACGGTGCCGATGACGCCGGTCGTGCCGGTGGTGATCGCAACCTGCGTTGCGGCATCGGCAAATTCGATGCTGCCCTCGTTGGTGAACACCGCGCCGGAAGCGATCAACGTCGCGCCGTTGCCGACGATGGTGCCGGAATTGTCGAACTGCGCGGTGGTGATGCGCAGGCTGGGCGCCCAGGTCTGGGTGTAGGGCAGCGTGCCGCCGGTCGGCGTGCGGATGCCCGCCCGGCTGGTGGTGTACTGCGCGAGGCTCAGGCCAGGCTCGTCGTTGGTGGCGAGTCTCACCTGGCCCGCGTTCTGGAAGCTGGCTCCCGACAACAGCAGCGAGCCGGCGGTGACGTTGGAGTAGATCAGCCCGCGGTTGACGATATCGCCGCCGACCATGAACGCCACGTTGCCCGCCGCCGGGCCGGTCGCCATGCCGTGCAGCGGGTCCGAGTTGCTGAACACCAGCGTCTCGCCGGCGTCCAGCGTGACGTTGCCCAGGGTCGCGAGCGTCTCGCCGGCATGTGCGCTGAAGGCGTTGAGGTCGAGCGTGCCGCCGCCATAGCTGCCCGCCGCGAGGCTGAGCGCGCCGGTCACGTCGAGGCTGTTGGATGCCGTCTCCGTCGCCGCGATGGTGGCCTGCGTGACGGTGAGGCCGCCGCCGAACGCGCCGATGATCCGGCTGCCATCGACCGTGCCGCTGCCGGTCAGCGTGCCGCCGGCGAGGTCGAGCGTGCCGCCCAGCAGTGTGCCACCGGCAAGGTCGAGCGTGCCGCCGGCCAGGATCAGGCTGCCGCCGAGCGTCAGCGTGCTTTGCACCAGCAGGCTGGCCGTCCCGCCGGCACTCAGGGTGACATTGCCGATTGGGGCCGGGACGTCGAGGGTTACCGTGCCGGCGTCGATGACCGCGCTGTCGCCGGCGCCGGGCTGGGTGTGGCCGGTCCAGTCGATCGCCCCTGCCCAACTGCCGCTGCCGCCGTCCCAGGTGATGGTTGCCACTGCTTCGTCCTGAACCGTCCGACGACGAATCTATAACGAACTGTAAACAGAAGCAATGACGCAATCCAGGGTTGTGGTTTAAAATGCGTTAATTGATCCGAAATTCCTGTTTCAAGACGGACAGCCAGGATCGGGACCGTCCATCTCGGCCAGGTACCAGGCGAGGTAGCGCGCCTCGTTGGCCTCCATCGGCGCCAGCGGGCCGGGGTCGTAGAACGCGCTGGCGACGCCGCGCGCGGTGTGCTCGATGATGCGCTTGTCGGCGTCGCTGGTCACC
>JAYTQW010000136.1:0-5935 GCA_043746535.1 Rhodospirillales bacterium | reverse complement strand
TCTACGGACCCTCGGTGCGTCAGGTGATCGGGCTGGAACCCTCGCCAGAGTTGCTGCGGATGGCGCGCGACCGCGCGGCGGGCGCACCGGTTCCGGTCGAGTTGCTCGAAGCCTCCGCCGAGGCGATCCCGCTGGACGACCGCAGCGTCGACACCGTGGTGACCACCTGGACGCTGTGCACCATCCCGGATGCCGCCCGCGCGCTGGCCGAGATGCGCCGGGTGCTCAAGCCAGGCGGATCGCTGCTGTTCGTCGAGCATGGCCGCGCGCCGGAGCCAGGTGTCGCGCGCTGGCAGGACCGGCTCGACCCGTTGTGGCGTCGCGTCGCCGGCGGCTGCCACCTCAACCGCAAGATCGACGACCTGATCGACGGTGCCGGCTTCCACATCGACGCTCTCTCGCACGCCCGGCTGCCGGGTCCACGCACCCACACCTTCCTCTACCAGGGCCGGGCGCGGCCGGCATGACGACAGGAACCTCCATGATCCGAGCACTTCGCGTAATCCGCTGGGCATCGATCGGCTTGCTCGTGCTGATTGCGGTCGGAATTACGGTCTATCGCCTGCGCCCGACCGACAGGTCCGCCACTGCGGCGACGCAGCAAACGGTCGCACCTGGGTTCGACGCCACGATCGGCGGTCCGTTCCACCTCACCGACACGAAAGGCCGCCCCGTCAACGACGCTGGCTTTCGCGGCCGGTGGATGCTGGTGTTCTTCGGCTACACCAACTGTCCCACCGACTGTCCGCTGACGTTGCAAAAGATGAGCGCCGCGCTGGAAAAGCTCGGACCGCTTGCCGACAAGGTCGTGCCGCTGTTCATCACCGTCGATCCAGCGCGCGACACGCCCGCCCGGATGGCAAGCTACCTCGGGAACTTCGATCCACGCATCGTCGGGCTCACCGGCGACGACAAGCAGATCGCCGAGGCGGCGCAGGCGTACAAGGTGTTCTACTCGCCGGCGCAGCACGAGGCGTCCGGGGTGGACCTCGTCAGCCACTCGAACCTGCTCTACCTCATGACGCCTGCAGGCACGTTCGACGCGCCATTCTCAGCGGACGACGACGCCGAGAAGCTGGCCGTCGCGCTGCGGGCCAAGCTCGCGGCAAAATCATAAGCGGGCAGCTAATGGCCGAAGCGCTGCTCGATCTGGATCAACGCCGTCAGGGGTGTTCCAAACGATCGATGAACGACGCGGGCCGCTACTTTCACGAGGCGCAGCCGCCACACAGGAGTGAGCTATGATGCAGAATATCGGGGGAATGGGCTGGATGATGGGCGGGATGGGCCTGATCTGGCTCCTGCTCCTCATTTTTCTTGTGCTTGGCATCGTCGCGCTCGTCAAACACCTTCGCTAGGATAACTGACGTCCGCGACCTTGTCCGGCTCGCCGCTGTCCGCAACGTCGCTCATGCCTTCTCTCCCATGTTGGCGGCTACCGGAAGAGTGGGCTGCATCTGCGCCCGGGTCCGGCCGCCCCTGGGTGTTGCGCCCGTTCCACCAACGGACGGCGGCTTCCAACCGAGCAGCCGGAGTGCGTTCAGCGTCACCAGCACGGTCGCGCCCGTGTCGGCCAGGATGGCAGGCCACAGCCCGGTCAGGCCCGCCAGCGTCGTCACCAGGAACACCAGCTTAAGGCCGACCGCGACGGCCACGTTCTGCTTGATGTTGAACAGCGTGGCGCGCGACAGCGCCACCAGCTCGGCGACGCCCAACACGCGCTCCCGCAGCAGCGCAGCGTCCGCCGTCTCCAGCGCCACTGCGGTTCCGCCCCCATGGCCACGCCCACGCTGGCCGCAGCCAGGGCTGGGGCGTCGTTGATGCCGTCGTCCACCATCACCACGGGACCGCGCGACTTCAGCGCCTCGATCTCCCGCAGCTTCTGGTCCGGCAGCAGCCCGGCCCGCACGTCCATGCCGAGCGCGCCAGCGATGGCGCGTCCGGTGCGCTCGTTGTCGCCGGTCAGCATGACCGAGGCCACGCCCATGCGCCTCAACGTCGCAACCGCGTCGCCCGCGTCCTCGCGCGGCTCGTCCCGCAGTGCGAGCACGCCCAGGACGCGACCGTCCCGCAGCACAATCACCATCGTCTTGCCCTGCTCCTCCAAGGCGGTGACCCGGGTGGCCAAGTCAGCGAGGTCGGCACCCTGTTCAACCGCGTACCCCGGGCTGCCCACGGCAATGCGCGCGCCCTCGATCGTGGCGACGGCCGCCTTGCCGGGGATGGCGCTGGCCTCGGTCGCCTGGGGCGGCTGGATGCCCCGCGTCTCGGCCGCTTGCAGCACGGCGGCGGCCAGAGGGTGGGCGCTGCCCGCCTCGACGCCTGCCGCCGCGCGCAGCAGCGTCGCCTCGTCCACGCCGTCGGCGGTCAGCACGTCTGTTACCTGCGGGCGGCCAGCGGTAAGCGTGCCGGTCTTGTCGAAGGCGACCGTCACGGCCTTGCCGATCGTCTCCAGTGCGGCGCCACCTTTCACCAGAAGGCCGCGGCGCGCTCCGGCCGATAGGCCAGACGCCATGGCGGCCGGGACCGAGATCACCAGGGCACAGGACGCATTGCCTCACGTTGATTGCTACCGGCGCGCGACGTCGCCTCAGGTGGTTTGCTACCGGCGAACGCGGGCTTGGGAAGCAACAGGATGGCAAGGCGGATCAGCATGGCGGGACGGACTGAGCTTCTGGAGGCGGTGAGCACGCGATATGGCGGTGCGGCGCGATCGGAGCGGTCGCGCATCCTGGACGAGTTCGCGGCGGTGACGGGCTACCATCGCAAACATGCGATCCGGTTACTGTCCGGCTGGGGCGACCGGGAGAAGGGCAAGCCACATACAGGTCACCCAGGCCGGGCTGGATCCCGGCGTGGTCGGTATGGTCCCGAGGTGCGCGATGCGCTGATCCAGCTCTGGGAGGTCGCTGACCGGGTTTGCTCGAAGCGGCTGCAGCCGATGATCGCTGTGTTGCTGCCTGCCTTGGAGCGGCATGGCCGGGTGACGCTGGACCTGGCAACACGGTCGGAGCTGCTGCAAGTGAGCGCCGCCACGATCGACCGCTTGCTCGCTTCGGTGCGGCTGGTGGCGGGCAGTGGGCGTCGTCGCCTGGTAGGGTTTGGCTCGGCGGTGCGGCGGAGCGTGCCGATCCGGACGTTCAATGATTGGGGCAACCCCGCGCCGGGCTGGGTCGAGGTAGACTTCGTAGCGCACGGCGGCACGACGGTGTCGGGGGCGTTCGTGCAGACCATGGTTCTGACGGACGTAGCGACTGGGTGGACCGAGTGCATCCCGATCGTGGTGCGCGAGGCCGAGATGGTCGTGCATGCACTTGGCCGTGCGCGTGAGCTGTTTCCGTTCCCGCTGCGCGGGGTGGATTTCGACAACGACAGCCTGTTCATGAACGACCTGGTTGTGGGCTGGTGTCGGACCGAGGGGCTGGAGGTGACGCGCTCGCGCGCCTACCGCAAGAACGACCAGGCCTGGGTGGAGCAGAAGAACGGCGCGATCGTGCGGCGTTTGGTTGGTTATGGCCGGTTTGAGGGGGTGCCGGCCGGGGAAAGCCTTGGACGGCTGTATGCGTCGGCGCGCCTGCACGGCAACCTGTTTCAACCCTCGTTCAAGCTGAAGGAAAAGCGCCGGGAGGGCGCCCGGGTCATCAAGCGCTACCTTGCGCCGGAGCCGCCGGTGACGCGGGCGCTGACGCACGCGGCGGTGTCGGAGGCCGACAAGTCGCAACTGCGCACGATGCTGGCAGGGGCTGATCCTGTCTTGCTGCTGGCTGGGATACGCGCGTCGCAGATGGAGCTGGGCAAGCGGGTGGATGAGCGCGGCCTGGCGGCTGGTCGTGCGGAAACACCGGCGCCACTCGATCTGGCTCTGTTTACGGCGAGCTTGAAGGTGGCCTGGGAGGCCGGGGAACAACGGCATACGCACCGGCGCCGCTAGGTCCGGGTCAAGCCGATCGTGCGGCCGTCGATGCTGGACGCGGTGCGCGATCAACTGCTGACGTGGCTGGAGGAACAACCGGCGTTGACGGCCGTGGCGGCGCTGAAGCGACTGCGGGAGACGCACCCGGACCGGTTCGCGGCGGACCACCTGCGCACGGTGCAGCGGTTCATGAAGGTGCGGCGGCTGACGATGGCGCGTGAGGTTTTGCTGGGTCCGTTACCCCCATCGGCGGCTCTGGCAACGGGTGTCATAGGCGCTGGCGATGCCGCGCGGGCCGGAGACGACACCAAAAGCTCCAGTAACATCCCGTCATGAGGCAACACGCCGGATGGGTTCCCGATGTCGCCGAGACCATCAGGCCGGTAGATTTCCATGACGTCCGTGTACGGCCCCTCGCCCTCAACCCCGATATTCACCAACCTCAAAATCCAAGCCACACATCCATCCTTGGTCAGAGAACAGACGCGAAAATACCCAACTTACCTTCTCACCCCCAATCTTGCGGCAGTCTCACGCTCGGCATTGGCTTTGGACGGCACGAAACCCACTCCGGACAGTGACGGGTAACACGTCCCCGCAACATCCTACCTCAGCCAACGCGGCAGTGATCCATGCACCAGAGTCGCGCGACCGCCCACGCCTTGGTCGCGCTCAGGTCACGAGCGGGCGTTCGGCAAAGCGCGGGTCCCGCCACAGCCCTGTTTCCATGATGCGCTCCAGGGTGCTCGCCGCCCCCCAGACATCCTCGAAGGTGTTGTACAGAGGGGCAAAGCCGAAGCGCATGATGTCGGGCGACCTGAAGTCGCCGATCACCCCACAGGCGATGGCGGCCTGCATGATCTCCCAGCCGTGCGGATGCACGAGGCACACCTGGCTGCCACGCGCCTCGGACCGGGGCGTCGCCACCGTCAGGCCGTGGCGGGACAGCTTCGTGTCGACCAGTTCCATGAACCGGCTGGTCATCTCCAGGGACCTGGCCCGGAGGTCAGCCATGTCGACGGCCTCGAAGATGTCCAGGCTGACCTGGAGGGGCAGGAACGACAGCAGCGGGATCGTGCCGCAGCGGAATTTTTCGATGCCGTCCGCCGGCACGAAATCGATCTCGAAGCCGAACGGGCGGGCATGGCCCTGCCAGCCGCTCAGGGGATTTGCGGCCGCCGGCAGGTGACGGCCGGCCACGAAGACGTAGGCAGGCGAGCCGGGGCCGCCGTTGAGGTATTTGTAGGTGCACCCGACCGCGAAATCGACCTCGCAGCGGTTGAGTTCGACCGGCAGCGCGCCGAGCGAGTGCGCAAGGTCCCACACCACCAGCGCGCCTGCCGCATGGGCGGCCTTGGTCACCGCGTCCATGTCGCGCAACTGCCCGGTCCGGTAGTTCACGTGCGACAGGCAGACCACCGCCGTCTGGCCGTCGATCCGGGCAAGCACGTCGGCGTCGGAGTCGCCGGCCAGGTCCAGGCGGTGGCCGGCGAACATGTGGGCGACGATGCCCTGGATGATGTGCACGTCGGTCGGGAAGTTGTTTGTCTCGGACACGATCCTGGTGCGCCCGGGGCGAAGCCGCAACGCGGCCACCATCAGCTTGAACAGGTTGACCGAGGTCGAGTCGACCACCAGGACCTCCCCGGGGCCGGCCCCCATCAGCCGCGCCAGCCGGTCCCCCAGGGTGAGCGGCAGCAGGTGCCACCCCATCTCGTTCCAGACCCGGATGCCCCTGCGGCCCCAGCCCGACGTCAGCGCCTCGCCCATGGCGCCATGGACCGCCCGCGGCATGGCGCCCAAGGAGTTTCCGTCGAGGTAGATTTCGCCGGCCGGAAACTCGAACTGGTCCCGCGTCCGCCTGTGGCTGTCGCGCGCGTCCATGGCGGCGAAGGTGTCGCGTCCGGCGCCGGCGCGGCGCTCCGCCGCGATCGATTGAGGCGTGTGGGACGTCATGCTGCGCTCCAATAGGGCCGGGGATGCCGGGCAACTCCGGACACGATAGCGCCTGTCGACCGGGAG
>JAYTQW010000135.1:0-2990 GCA_043746535.1 Rhodospirillales bacterium | reverse complement strand
CCGAGGCTGCGGCGCGCGATCAGGCCATAGAACGTGTTGCGTTCGGCGGCGGCCCGCTTGAGCCAAAGCTCGGCGGTCGCCGGGTTCGAGCCGGCCATGCGGCTGCGCGCGGCCCAGAATGCCGCCGAGGCCCGCAACGACGGGGTGGTGACAGGGGCATGCCACGCGGCGTCGAACATCTCCCGCGCGAGGTCGGTCTGGCCCATGCGCCAAGCAGCCAGTCCGGCCACATAGCCAGCCAGGGAAGCGGTCTCGCAGGGCGGCCCCGGCTTGTGGCCACACAGCCGCGCACCGTGGGCGGCAATCTCGTATGCCTCCGCATCGCGGTTGAGCGTGAACAGGATACGGCCCGCGTCGCCCGCCAGCAGCGAGGCATAGGTGGGCGTGAGTCCGCTGGCATGGGCGAGCAGACGGAGCACGCCGGCAGCGCCGCGATGCCGGGCGGCCTCGGCCACCGACCTGTCCAGCTCGGGGCTACGCGCCACTGCCCGGATCGACGCTCCGGTCTCCTCGGGCACCGGCGGCGCCTTCAGCGATGCCGGTGAACGGATGGGCAAGGCCACGTTCAGCGGCGCCGCCGGGGGCTTCAGGTTATGCGGCAGCCGAGCGATCAGCAGCGCGTGGATAGCGGAAGCGTCGGGCAGGTCGGGCCAGCGCGTCAGCCAGGTGGACAACTCCGCCACACCGGGATGCGTGAACCGGCCAAGGTAACGGTCCGCCATGATGCTGCCAAGCATCGCCTGCCCGAGCAGCGAGGTAGTGTCGAGCTGTTGCGTCTCGCGGTCCGCGGCCTCGATCGCGCCATGCGCCTGCAGGCTCAATATCCGGCGGATGCGCGTGGCTTCGCTGGGCGGCAACGGCTGTGGCAATGCCACCTCGCCGCCATGGCTATCGGGCGAAAGCCGGCTGGGCAGCGACAGGCGCGGCACCGCGAACGCCAGTTCGTCGCTGGTGCGGGTGTCTCGATCGGTTCGGTTCGCTTGCGCAAATGCCATCTCGCCGCCGCCGGATCCGGCAAGCATCGCCGCCCCCGCGAGGAAAGCGGTGGCCGCGGGTAGGCTGGAGAGCGTCTGTCCAACTCCTCGCATGATATGTTCGCTACAGACCAGCTTGGCTCACGACAAGCCCCAGGGCTGAGACTTGTCTAATTAATATGTCATTCAGGCATAATTCAGTTGTTTGCGCCCGGCTGTAGGGTCACTTTTGCGTAAGAGACTCGTCAATGCTGCGGCGAAGCAGGCGCAGGTCGCGCCATGCCAGCGCCTTCTGCTCCGGTCGGGCCGCCAACTGCCCCGGATGCAGCAGCGGCAAAACGGGCAGCGTCGCGGCCCGGTGTGGAACGGAAATGTTCGCCCAACGTCCACGCAGGCGGCTGATCGGCGCCTCGCTGCCCAACAGCGTGCGTGCCGCCAGCGCACCCAGCGCCAGCAGCCGCGACGGCTGCGCCAGGGCAATGTGACGGTGCAGGAATGGCAGGCAAACCGCCACCTCCGCCTCGTTGGGCGGCCTGCCGCCGGGTGGCCGCCAGGGCAGCACCGGCACGCGCCGGATTGCGGCCATGTCCAGGCCGATGCTGGCCAGCATGCGCGCCAGCAGCTCGCCGGCTGGCCCGTCCAGCGGCTGCCCGCTGCGGTCCTCGGTCTCGCCCGGCGCATCGCCCACGATCATCAGGAGCGCGGGCGCGGGGCCGGCGCCGAACACCAGCGAGGTGGCGGTGAGCGACAGCGCGCAGCCGGTGAAGTCCCGCATCGCCGCTTCCAGCTCCACCAGCGTCGTGGCCGCATCCGCCGCCCCGCGCGCCGCCCGCACCGGATCGGCCAGGGTGACGCTGGCGACCATCGCGCGGGTGGGTGCGGCGAACGCGAGCGGGGCCGGGGCCGGGGCCACGGCGTCGCGCGATGGGGCGAAGTGCGACATGGCAAACACCGGCTGTGGCCCGGTGGGCTGGGTGCGGTCGACCGGCTCGGACCCCAGCGCCTCGTCCGCGCCCCACTCGATTTGCAGCAGCAGCGCGGCCAATGCGTCCATCGCGCGACAATCCGGTGCAAGCGCCATTTGTGCAACCGCAATGCGCGCCTATTCTCACACCATCGGCCCGAGTGACGGGCATGGAGAGCTATGCGATGTCCGACCAGGCTGGCCGCGAGGCGATGGAGTTCGACGTGGTGGTGGTGGGTGCCGGCCCGTCCGGCTTGGCCGCGGCCATCCGGCTAAAGCAGCTCGACCCGGCGCTGGCGGTCTGCGTGGTGGAGAAGGGCAGCGAGGTCGGCGCGCATATCCTGTCCGGCGCGGTGATCGAGCCGCGCGCGCTGGACGAGTTGCTGCCCGACTGGCGCCGCATGGAACCACCGGCGATGACGGCGGCCGGCGAGGACCGGTTCCAGTTCCTTACCGCGACCCGCGCCTGGAAGCTGCCGACGCCAAAGCAGATGCACAACCACGGCAACCTGATCGGCTCGCTGGGCAATCTGTGCCGGTGGCTCGGCACGCAGGCAGAGGCATTGGGCGTCGAAATCTATCCGGGCTTCGCCGCCACCGAGTTGCTGGAGGAGGGTGGCCGCGTGGTCGGGATCGCCACCGGCGACATGGGCGTGGGACGCGACGGCGCACCCACCGGCAACCATGCGCCCGGCATGGAACTTCGTGGTAAAACCACAATCTTTGCGGAAGGGTGCCGGGGCAGCCTGAGCAAGCAGTTGATGCGGCGGTTCGACCTTCGCGCCGGCCGCGACCCGCAGACCTACGCGCTCGGCTGCAAGGAGCTGTGGGAGATCCCGGCGGCGCAGCACCGGCCCGGGTTGATCGAGCACTCGATCGGCTGGCCGCTGGACCGTGGCACCTATGGCGGCTCGTGGCTGTACCACTGGGGCGACAACCTGGTGTCATATGGCTTCGTGGTTGGCCTGGACTACAGCAATCCGTGGCTGTCGCCATTCGAGGAGATGCAGCGGTTCAAGACCCATCCCGCCATTCGCGGCCATTTCGCCGGC
>JAYTQW010000134.1:0-8634 GCA_043746535.1 Rhodospirillales bacterium | reverse complement strand
CTGATCTACCTGCTGCTGCTGGCGGCGGCGATGGGGCTGTTCCTGCACCACACCGCCACCGGACGCTACGTGTTCGCCATCGGCGGCAACGAGCGCGCGGCGGCGATGACCGGCGTGCCGGTGGCGCGGGTGAAGATGGGCATCTACATGATGTCCAGCACGCTGGCCGGGTTCTCCGGCATCCTGATGGCCGGCTGGCTCGGCTCGGTGCCGGCCAACCTCGCGGTCGGCTATGAGTTGCGCATCATCGCCGCCTCGGTGATCGGCGGCGCCAACCTGGCCGGCGGCGTCGGCGGCCCGACCGGCTCGATCATCGGCGCGGCGCTGATCGAGGTGATCCGCAACGGCCTCGTGCTGGGACGGGTGAATGCCTACTGGCAGGATACGCTGGTCGGTGTGATCATCGTGCTGGCGGTGTTCGTGGACAAGCTGCGCAGCCGCCGGGCAGCGCGCTGATGTTACAAAAATACTCAACAGGGAGGCTAATCATGAAGAAGGCTCTACTCGCGACCATCGCGCTGGCGGCGTTGTCGCTGGCGTCGGCCAACGTGGCCCAGGCCGCCGGCAAGCTGCGCTTCGCCATCGTGCCAAAGGCGATGAACAACCCGTATTTCGACCTGTCGCACAATGGCTGCGTCGCCGAGGCGGCCAAGCTGGGCAATGTCGAGTGCGTCTATATCGGCCCGATCGAGCACGAGCCGGCGACGCAGGTGCAGATCATCCAGGACCTCATCAGCCAGCACATCGACGGCCTGGCGATCTCGGTCGCCGACGCGGGCTCCGTCACCAAGGTGATCCAGCAGGCGCGCGACGCCGGCATCCCGGTCATCACCTTCGACTCCGACGCGCCGGACAGCGCGCGGCAGGCCTATGTCGGCACCGACAACCATGCGCTGGGCGTGGTCATCGCCCAGCAACTGATCAAGGTGCATCCGGGCGGCGGCACCTATGCCATGGTCTCGGGCGGACCGGCGGCGTCGAACCTGGCCGACCGCGTGCAGGGCGTGCGCGACGGGCTGAAGGCCGACAAGTGGACCGAGATCCCGAACTCCGTGCAGTTTTGCAACGACGACCAGTCGCTGGCGGTGCAGCAGATGCAGGACCTTGCCACCGCCAACCCCAACATCAACGCCATCATCCCGGTCGGTGGCTGGCCGCTGTTCGCGCCGGAGGCCTACAAGCGCTTCGTCGACAGCCAGCGGGCGCGTTTCGACAGCGGCAAGCTCAGCATCGTCTCCGCCGACACGTTGCAGGTCGAGGTCGACCTGCTGAAGGCCGGCTACGTCAACGCCCTGGTCGGCCAGCAGCCGGACGCGATGGGAGCGAAGGCGATGGACCTGCTGAACGACCTGAAGGCGGGTAAGACCGTCGACAAGGTCACCTATGTCAGCGTCTCGCCGATGACCAAGGCATCGCTGTAGCAGCGGCTTCGGATCTACGCCAACACGGCGGCTATGGTGCGGCGGGCCGAGAACGGCATCGCCGGACCATAGCCGAAGCGCATCACCAGATCGGGGCGGCGGCCGGGCAATCCTGCCAGGGCCGCCAGTTCCGGGCGTAGTCCCGCGACTTCGACCGGCTGGTTGATGAACGCCAGCTTCAGGCCGAGCGCCGTGGCCTGCAACGCGAACCGCTGGCACGCGCGTCCGGCGCGAACCCAGTGCTCCGGGTCGGCCCGCGCCGCCAGGAACACGGCGACGCCGGACGAGGATGCGATCTGGCGCGCGTATTTGTCGTTCTCGGCAGCGGCGTTGAAGGTCCAGTCGAACAGATGTGGTCCGAGCCAGGCGGGCAGGACAGGGTTGCCGCTGGTGGCGCTGAACAGCCCATCGCCGGCGGCCAGCGCCTCGCGTGGGCTGAACCGCAACCATGTCCTGAGTTCGCGGACGAAGGCGGGGTCGGCCATTTGCGCGCCATTGCCAGCCACGACGAGGTCGCGGACGCGCGCCATCCGTGGCCTGTCGGTGATGACGGCCACATCGACGCTGGGAACCGAGGCGGCGGCGGCCATCCGCTCCAGATCGGCGGCGTCGACCTGCCGGCCGTCATAGTCCGCGCGGGTCGACTGGCGCCGGGCGATAGCGTCGAACAGGCTGGGTTCGCCGGCCTGTCCAGGGCCGAACGCGAAGGCGATCGAGCCGTCCTGTGCGGGATCGAAGCGGCAATTGCCCGGCCGGCCATGCGCGGCGGCGGCGATCGCCAGGTTTTCGGCGGCACAACCCAGGCCCACGAACAGGTGGTGGTCGTCCGGGTCCACCACCGGCGTGCGCCGCGCGAAATCGGGGAGGATGTCGACGCCCTCCGCCCGAATGCGAAACCGCCATGGCTGGGTGTTGTGGCCGCTCGGGGCCAGCGTCGCGTAGCGCACCAACGCCGAAATTTCGGGAGCCGCCGCCATCGCCGACCGACTCTCGGCGACGGACGCATCGTAGTCCCGCATCGACCCCATCCGCCGACTGATGGCGATGGCGCCGCCGGCACCGACCAGCCCCAGGGCGGCGCCGGCGGTCAGCAATGGCCGTCGGCGAATCATCCTGGACAACACCACGCCTCACCCCGTTACTCCCCAAAGGTTAGGGATGCGCGCGTGAAGCGTCGTTGACCTCGATCAAGCCGCCACGAACTCAGCCGGCCTTGCGGCCCTGCTCGTCCAGCGTGGCAAAATCGGCGTCGCTCAATGGCAACGCCGCCGCCACCACGTTGTCGGCCAGGTGCGCAGGGTCGCCGGTGCCGGGGATCGGCAGCATCACCGGGGAGCGTTTCAGCACCCACGCCAGCGCCACCTGGCTGGTCGAGGCGCCGAGCCTGCGGGCGATGTCGCTCAACACCGAGTCCGGCTTGGACAGCACTCCGGAGGCAAGCGGCGCCCAGGGGATGAAACCGATCTTGTGTGCCGTGCAGTAGTCCAGCGCCGCCTCGCTCTTGCGGTCGACCAGGTTGTACTGGTTCTGGATCGTCACGACCTGGAAATACTTGGCCGACGCCTCGATCTCCTCGACGCTGACCTCGCTCAGGCCGACATGGCGGATGAGGCCCTGCTTCTGCATCTGCGCGATGGCGTCGAACTGCTCGTCGCGCGGCACCTTCGCGTCGATGCGGTGCAACTGCCACAGGTCGATCCGCTCCACGCCCAGCCGGCGCAGGCTCATGTGGACGCACTGGCGCAGGTATTCGGGACGCCCGACCGGCTCCCAGATGTTGGGGCCGCTGCGGGTCAGGCCGCCCTTGGTGGCGATGATCAGGCCGCTATAGGGATGCAGCGCCTCGCGGATCAGGTCCTCGCTGACGAACGGGCCATAGCTGTCGGCGGTGTCGATGAAGTCGATGCCCAGCCCCGGCACGTCGCGTAGGGTTTGTAGCGCCACCGCGTGATCCGGCGGCGGTCCCCAGATACCCTGGCCGGTGATGCGCATGGCGCCGAAGCCGAGGCGGGTGACCGGCATGTCGCCGCCGATGGTGAACTGGCCGGATGATGAGGCGTCAGGCTTGGCCATGATGGACTCCTAATTTATGGCGCGGGTCCGACGCTAACGGACGATGTCGCCTTCGGGTTTGACAGGCACGTTCAGGCCAGCGCCGCCTCCTGCCGCATGGCCGGCTGCATGTCCGGCCGCATGGCTGGCTGCAACTGGGCCAGCAACTCGTACGAGTGCAGCCGGGCGGCGTGGTCGTGGATGGCGCCGGCGACCATGATCTCGTCCGCGCCGGTCTGCTCGATGAACCGCTCCAGCCCTGACCGCACGGTGTCGGGCGAGCCGACGAACGAGCACGCCAGCATCCCCGACGCCTGTCGCCGCTCCATCGGCGACCAGTACGCCTCGATGTCCTCGACCGGGCGCGGCAACAACCCGCGCGTGCCCCGGAACATGTTCGCGAACGCCTGCTGGGTGGAGGTGAACAGCCGCCGTGCCTGCGCGTCGCTGTCGGCGGCCACCACGTTCACGCCGACCATGGCGTGCGGCCGGTCCAGTTGCGCCGAGGGACGGAACTCGGCCCGGTACGCCGCCAGCGCCCGCATTAGCGCGTCCGGCGCGAAATGCGAGGCGAAGGCATATGGCAGGCCCAGCATCGCCGCCAGCCGGGCGCCGAACAGGCTGGAGCCGAGGATCCACAGCGGCACCTGGGTCCCGGTCCCCGGCACCGCCTGAATCGCCTGGTTCGGCTGCAACGGGCCGAGCAGCGCCTGCAACTCCAGCACGTCCTCCGGGAAGCTCTCGGCGGCATCCGGGTCGCGGCGCAGCGCCCGTGAGGTGCGCTGGTCGGTGCCCGGCGCGCGGCCAAGCCCCAGGTCGATGCGGCCCGGATACAGCGTGGCCAGCGTGCCGAACTGCTCGGCGACCACCAGCGGCGAGTGGTTGGGCAGCATGATGCCGCCGGAGCCGACGCGGATGCTGCGCGTGCCCTCGGCCACATAGCCGATCGCCACCGCCGTCGCGGCACTGGCAATGCCGACCATGTTGTGGTGCTCGGCCAGCCAGTAGCGGCGATAGCCCCAGGCCTCGGCGTGCTGAGCGAGGTCGCGGGCGTGGCGTAGCGCGTCGGCGGGCGTCTCGCCCTCCGCCACCGGGGCCAGGTCGAGAACCGAGAAGGGGATCATGCGGGTGTTTTCCTCAACGCCATCGGCAGCACATCAGGCGCCGCGCGGCCGGATACACGCCGGTTCGGGTGACGCCGCCCGTCGCGGCCTGTAGCATGGGCCATGAGCAAAGCCCCGAGCGCCGCCGTCCTTGCCCGCCGCATCCAGCAGGGGCGGGGTGCGGCACCCGCCGACTTGGTGCTGAAGGGCGGCCGCTTCCTCGATCTTGCGACCGGCGAACTGGTCGCCTCCGACATCGCCGTCTGCGGCGACGTGATCGTCGGCACCTGCGGCGATTACAGCGGCGTCCGCGAGATCGACGTGCGCGGCCAGATCGTCGTGCCCGGCTTCATCGACACGCATCTGCATGTCGAGAGTTCACTCGTCTCGCCGCTGGAGTTCGACCGCTGCGTGTTGCCGCACGGCGTCACCACCGCGATCTGCGACCCGCACGAGATGGCCAACGTGCTCGGCGTGGCGGCGTTCGACTATTTCCTGGAGTCCGCCGACGCCACCGTCATGGACCTGCGCGTGCAGCTATCGAGCTGCGTGCCGGCGACCGACCATCTGGAGACCTCGGGCGCGCGCATCGCGGCGGCCGACCTGGCACCGTTCGCGCGGCACCCGAAGGTGCTGGGGCTGGCCGAGTTCATGAACTTCCCGGGCGTGCTGGCGGTGGACCCATACTGCCTGGACAAGCTGGCGGCGTTCGCCGGGCGGCACATCGACGGCCACGCGCCGCTGCTGCGCGGCCACGACCTGAACGGCTACCTGGCCGCCGGCATCCGCACCGACCACGAGGCCACCACGACGGCGGAGGCGATGGAGAAGCTGCGCAAGGGCATGACGGTGCTGATCCGCGAAGGCTCGGTGTCCAAGGACCTGCACGCGCTGGCTCCCATCCTGACCGAGCGCCACGCGCCGTTCCTGGCGTTCTGCACCGACGACCGCAACCCGCTGGACATCGCCGAGGAGGGTCATCTCGACTTCATCATCCGCACCGCGATCGCCCTCGGCGCGCCACCGCTGGCCGCCTACCGCGCCGCGTCGTGGTCGGCGGCGCGGGCGTTCCGGCTGCATGACCGAGGCCTGGTGGCACCGGGCTGGCGGGCCGACCTGGCGCTGCTCGACGACCTGGCGTCCTGCCGCGTGGGCCGCGTCATCTCCGCCGGGCGGCTGGTGGGGCCAGAGCTGTTCGCCGCCCGCGCCGGCGTCGCCGCCATCGGGCGGGACAGCGTGCGGGCGCGGCAGGTGAGCGCCGCCGATTTCGTGGCGCCCGGATCGGGACCGTCGACGCCGGTGATCGGCGTGATGCCGGGCAAGATCATCACCCTGCGCCACGACCTCTCGCTGCCATACCGCGACGGCGCGCGGCATGTCGACCTGGATCAGGATGTGGTGAAGGTCTGCGTGGTGGAGCGGCACGGACATGGCGGCAACATCGGCCGCGCCTTCGTACGCGGTTTTGGGCTGCGGCGCGGCGCCATCGCCTCCTCGGTCGGGCATGACAGCCACAACATCACCGTGGTCGGCGCCGACGACGCCGACATGGCGCTGGCGGTGAACCGGCTCGGCCAGCTCGAAGGCGGCTTCGTCGTCACCGAGGGCGGCCGCGTGCTGGCCGAGTTCGCCTTGCCGATGGCCGGGCTGATGAGCCTGCTGCCGTTCGAGGCGGTGCGCGACGGCCTGCTGCCGCTGCGCGCGGCGGCGCGTGGCCTGGGTGTCACCCTGGCCGAGCCATTCCTGCAAGTGGCGTTCCTGCCACTGCCGGTGATCCCGCACCTGAAGATCACCGACAAGGGGCTGGTCGATGTCGACCGCTTCTGCCTGATCGACCCCTGAAGGGGTAAGGCGGGTCAGCCGGCGAACGTCATCAACACCTCGCTCACCCGGATGGCGAGCGTCCGTCCGTCGGTAAGGCCGTTTTCAACCGGACTGCCGAAGGAGGCGCTTTCGATGACCATGCGGTCGACCGGCTCGGCCGCGCCGTCCGGCGGCGCGATGTCGATCCACCATCCGACGCCAGCCTCCGCCTCACGCTGCGACACCAGCCACTGGCGCCCATCCACCTCGACGTTCAGCGACGGTAGCTGATTGCCGAAACAGGAACGCACCCGGAGCGTCACCAGGGACACCGGACGCCTCGGCTGCGGGCTGATCAGCGATGCCGAGCGGCTCATCCACTGGAACGACCCTTGCCGATGCTCCTCCCGGCTGTACCATCCTTCCCCGAACGCCGCCGAGCCGAGCGAGAGCGATGTCGTCACCACCTCTGGCGTCGCCTCGGCTGCCGGCGCCGCCACGGTCCCAGGCGCCAGCGAGGCACGCAGGGTTTCCGCCACCGCGGCGGCGCTCAGCCTGCGGATGACGGTCTGGCGGCCCCGCTCGCCCATCAGGCGCGGCGCCAGGCGGTCGCGCACCACGCCGCGCATCATGTCGGCGGCCACCGGGACGCTCGGCTCGCCCCAGACCGAGCCGCGCTGGAACGGGCCGTCCGCCTCGCGCACCAGCGCCTCGGCGCAGGGGACCAGCAGGCTGTTCTCGGCATCCATGTATTCGAGGTTGCCGGAGTAGTTGGAGGCGATCACCGGCACGCCGTAGTACATCGCCTCGGCCATGGTGTAGCCGAACCCCTCGGCCCGGTGCAGCGAGACGTAGCAATCGGCCAAGGCGATCAGGCGCATCAGCTCGGCCCGGCTGAGCTGCGCGCCGTCGAACGTGACCGACAGCCCGCTGGCGGCCGAGCGACGGCGCAACTTGGCGACACGGGCGGCGTGTTCGGGACGTTCGAGGTTGCCGACCTTGAAATACAGTTCGACGTTCGCCGCGTCGGGCCGGTTCTGAAAGGCGGCGATGAACGCCTCCAGCACCGCTTCCGGGTTCTTGCGCTCCATCGAGCTGTTGGCGTCGAACACGAACAGGAACCGGAACCGCTCGCCGGCGTCGCCGCGCGTTCGCAATCCGTCGAAGGCGGGGTACTCGTCGAAGTTGAGGACATTCGGCACCACGCGCACGCGGTCGCCGAACATCCGCCTGAACGGCACGGCGGCGAAGCCGGAGATGGTCCAGATCTCGTCGTAGCGCTCGTAGATCCGGCGCCAATGCGGGTTCCAGTCGTGCTGCTCCCACGCGAGGTGGATGATGTTGCGGCGGCCCTCCAGGTATTCGCGCGGCAGGATGCCGAAGAAGTCCTCGTGCATGTGCGGGTACGACACCAGGATGTTGGTGTCCGACATGTACTCGTAACGCTGGAACAGGTCGCCCAGCCGTGCCTGCGGGCGCAGGTGCCCGGTGTGGAGCGGCACGCACGAGACCTCACGCAACAGTGCCGCGGCACGGGCCAGGCCGCGCGCGGACTCGCCGACGCCGGTTTCCGCCCAGAAGAAGCCGAAGATGTTGACGCCCCAGTCGGCGCGGGGCGGCGGGGCGGCGGGGGCCACCGCCGGCGCATCGGCCGGCTCGCGCAACAGGCGCTGCCGCGCGGCGGCGAACGCGGTCAGTACGGCGTCGGCCGCGGCGACGCTGGCCTGGCCAGCCCGCAGCGTGTCGAACACATGGCGGCCGGTGGCGTTGTGCCTCTCGCTGCGCTGCTTCACCTCGTCGTCGAGCAGGGCATCGAACAGGTTGAAATACAGGTCGTGCTGCCGGCAACCGCGCTCGGCCCATGGCTGGCCACGGGCACTCTCGGGCAGGAACCCCAGCTTGGCCGACGGCACCCGGGCGCTGCGCGCGGCGCGGCGGATGCAGGGCAGCTCCAGGTACATCGGCACCAGGCGCTCACGTTGGTAGGCGTGCACGAAGCGGAACACCTGCACGTCGTCCAGGTCGTATTCCATGCCCTCGCCGCTGCCGCGGATCAGCTCGCGCAGCAGCTCGTCGGGCGCCTCGGCCAGCATCTGCCGGCGCCCCAGGTCGCCCAGATCCTCGCGGCGGCACAGGTAGTTGAACAGCCGGGCGCAGGTCGATCCCCATTCGCGCGACTGGAAAGCAGTGATCGCGCGCGGCGAAAGGTCGTGTTCCTCGGCGCCATGGCGACGCAGCCAGGTGACGAACACGGC
>JAYTQW010000133.1:0-1504 GCA_043746535.1 Rhodospirillales bacterium | reverse complement strand
CGCTTCGGGCGTGGCATCCAGGCGGGACGGGTGTGGACCAACTGCTACCACCTCTACCCGGCCGGAGCGGCCTTTGGCGGCTACAAGCAGTCCGGCATTGGGCGCGAGAACCATCGCATGATGCTCGACCACTATCAGCAGACCAAGAACATGCTGGTCAGCTACAACCCGAAGGCGATGGGCTTCTTCTAAGCGGCTTTTCGCTGCGAACGGGACGGGACGGCAGCCTGCCGTCCCGTCTTTCTTTGGAGGGCATTCATGGTCGAGCGCGTTCTGGTCACTCCCGAAGCCACCGGCATCATCGAGCGCCTGCGCGCCCAGCATGGACCGCTGCTGTTCCATCAATCGGGTGGTTGCTGTGACGGGAGTTCGCCGATGTGCTTCCCATTGCGCGAGTTCCGGGTCGGCGGGCAGGACGTGCTGCTTGGCGAGATCGTCGATTGCCCGTTTTATATGGGTGCCGCGCAGTTCGAATATTGGCAGCACACCCAACTCATCATCGATGTCGTGAAGGGGCGTGGTTCCGGCATGTCGCTGGAAGCGCCCGAGGGTGTACGCTTCCTGACGCGCTCGCGGCTGTTCACCGACGATGAGGCGGGCGCACTGGCGGCGGACGGACCTCTGGCAAGGGGCAACGCATAGTCCGGTGCAATCCATGCGGGACATACTGGTCTTCAGCATGGCGGCGCTGGCCGAGATCGGCGGCTGCTACGCCTTCTGGCGCTGGCAGCGGGACGGGGCAGGCATATGGACGCTGCTGCCAGGACTGGCGTTGCTGGTGCTGTTCGCATTCCTGCTGACGCGGGTGGACAGCAATGCCGCCGGACGCGTCTATGCGGCGTATGGCGGCATCTACATCCTGTCGGCCTTCATCTGGCTATGCGTGGTGGATGGTGTCCGGCCAACACCATACGACGTTGCCGGGGTGATGCTGGCGTTGGTTGGCACGGGCGTCATCCTGATGGGTGCTCGGCTTGGCCGTTAGCCGGTTGCGGGAGTGCTGACGCCGCATTGCCCGGTCCGGTGATTTGCAGCACGATTGCGCCATGGACCGTGAAGAACTGCTGTTTGTGGGTATCTGCGATCTCGCCGGCCATCTGCGCGGCAAGGCGTTCCCGGCAGTGGATTGGCCAAACCGGCTGACCAAAGGTGTCGGCTACACCCACAGCAACATCATGATGTCGGCGTTCGGGCCGATTTACCGCTCGCATTTCGGCACCGCCGGCGACCTCGTCATCCTGCCCGACCCATCGACCCGTGTGGACGTGGCGTTCGGGCAGGGGGCCGGTGAGCATTTCTGCCTGGGCGACCTCCGCACACTCGACGGGGCCGCCTGGAAGTGCTGCCCGCGCGATTTCCTGCGCCGTGGCCTGGCCGCGTTGGCGGAGATGGGAATGCAGCTCCTGGCCACGTTCGAGCAGGAGTTCGTCTATACCGGCGTGGAGGCGCGACCGGGCCGCACCTATGCGCTCGACTCGTTGCGGCAGGCCGGTGTGTTCGGCGA
>JAYTQW010000132.1:0-10391 GCA_043746535.1 Rhodospirillales bacterium | reverse complement strand
ATCGAGCGCTCCGGGCCGCCGCACGACGAGGCGGCGACCATCCCGGTCCTCGGTGGCGGTCACCGCCTGGGCTGCGGCGACCAGGCGCGACGATGGAGTGTCCATCAGACCCGCGCCCGCTGGACGGCAAAGAACTCCAGTCGCTGCTTGACCGCCGCATCGCCTCGCCAGATACCGGCCTGTGTCATCTTGAAGACCACGCCCTGGAACTGATACGTGCTGGTGCTGCCATCCGGTTCGTTGATGTACTGGTAGAGTGTCGCCTGCCCCGGCCTGCCGCCGACGTGGTACTGGGCCTCCAATTGGGCAACGAAGTCTTCCGCCGCCGACGAGCCGCGCTCCAGCTCGAATATGCCATCCCAGCCTTTCGGCAGCTCTGCTGCCAGTTGGACGCCGTCTATGCGCTCGACACGCACCGCAGTCGTTAGCTGCCGGCATTCGAACCCAGTGACGTGGGACAGATCGACGCGGCCGAACGGGCCAATCACCACCAACTGGCAATCGCGCCCAACCGAGAAACTGTTGCTTGCCATTGGACTCTTCCTTACGCCGACAACGCGCCGGGAGTGTTCGGCAATGTCTGCCGTTGCACCTGAACGGTCTGGCCGCCCTCCATATTGACGATGAAGCGCTCATTGATGGCTTGGTATCGGATCTGCGCATCCGACTGTACGTAGCCCAGGCCGGTGCGCGCCGCCGGATTGTTCGAGGTGTCGCAGATCACGCTGAACGGCAGGCTGCCGTCCGTGCTGCCCAACAATCCTTGATCCAGCATCGCTTGCAAAAACGACATCTGCGTGGCGCGTATGCGCCGGAACAAGTTGGCGTCGATGACTTGCCCGACATACTGGCCCATGCCGGCGGCCAGCGTAGCGGCGATGTAATTGGTCAGTCGCGTGTAATTGTCGCCGTTTACCGCCGCGTTGCTGCTCGCATTATGGCCACCGCGCACGCCCCAGAACGCTCCCGCCGGCTGCGGGTTGGCAATGACGTCGATCCCAGCCTGCAGCAGGACCGATAGTTCGGCGGATGAGTAGGTGGCGCTCTGCCCACTGCCCGGCTGCCCCGACCGCTGGCTGGCGACGACGCCGTATAGCGGCTTGTTCAAGCTGCTCTGCTCGGGCGACAGGTTGGCCAGACGCCCTGCGACAAAGCCCTGCGGACTTACCACCCGCAGCGTCGCGTTGACCTGGTCGTTCCACCAGATCCAGTCGCCAAACATCATCTTGGCCGCATAGGTGTCCAGTCCGGCCGCCTGCTTGGCCGCAACAGCGTTCGTGATGGTGTCGCCGGCGGGTCCGGTCAGCACCATGTAAAGGCCCTCGGACAGACCGAATTGCGCCTGTACTGTCCATTGCGTCGCGTCGTCGCTGTCGGCGAGCACGCCGATGCTGCAGCCCTGGCCGCGCAGCGCGAACATGCCGCGCCGTGGCGCCACGTCGACGCCAATCAGCATACCCGTGGTCATGGCGGCGGCGCCGTCACTTCCAGGCGTGCCTGCGGCAAAGCTCATCGCGAACGCGGCCGGCACGCTGCTGCTGCTGCCGCTGGCGGTCGCCGAGACCACATGCGACGGTCCTCGCTGTGGCCCCTGTCCCTGGTTGACGGCTGCCGCCAGCGCCAGCCAGAACGCCGTACCGCTTCCGGAGATATTGTCGAACACCTCGGGTGGCAAGCCACCCAGACTGATGGTCAGGCGCCAGGAGCCTGCCTTGCTGCCGGTGCCCAGCCCAACCGCGATCTGATTGCCGAGGCTCCCTGAATACAGTGCCGTGAAGGTGAGGCCGATCCCGGGCATTGCCAGGCTGGCCGCCGTGTCGGTGCCATCGGTGGCGCGGACACAGCGGAAACTGCTGGCACCCTGCTGTACCGCGCAGGCGACCTGTGTACCCATGTCGTATTTGCGAGCGGCCACCGGGCCGAAGCTGGCAGCGTAGTCCGACATCGTGCCGACGATAACCGGCTGGCCAATGGGCCCCCAGGATGCCGATCCCACTAGGCCCACGACGTTGGTCGGCACACCATTGAGCATGAGATCCTGCGGCGGCACGATCTGGACATAAAGATCGGGCACTACCAGAGCGGTTGTATTGATGCTGCCCTGTTGCACTATCGGCATTGCTTAAAGCTCCCTGGATGCGACGTGGACGCGCACGACATGCGCCACGTCCTCGCTGGCCAATACGGCCGCAATCACGTCGGCCTCGGTGATCTCGTCACCACGCCGGTACGGGCCGAAGCCACGCACCACCACGAGCTTGATGTCCATTTCCACCCCGTTACGACAACAATGTTTCTGCAAGCACGCCGTTCGGGACCATGCCGGTAGCGCCAAACAGGAAGCAGGGCTGGCTCCGCTGCAACGTCGTGGCGTAATCGACGCTATAGAGCAGGTCGCGGCGATACAGTGCCGCATCCTGCGCTCGGTCGGATACTGTCGAGGCCATGAACCGCAACCGCCCCGCCATCCCATCCGGCAAACCAAGGAAGTCCATGGCCGACAATGCGCCATCGATCGCGGCACCCACGCTGTCGCGCAGAGTGGGGTCCGGGCACCAGCACGCCACGCGAAAGCCTTGGCACTGACGCCGAGTTTCACGGATTGCCGGCTGATCCGCCACGACGCGCGCCAGTAGCAAAACGGCGCCGGGGACCGTCACGACGCCGCCGCTGGCGTGGGCGCCGAACCCCGCTGGTAATGCGGCCGCCAATGCCGCAGCCACACCCGGTAGCGTGTCATATGGCACTGTCCGATGGACCGCGATGGCACCGTCGGCCCGCAATCCGGCTAGCTGCCCGGCGTCGGCGCTGCCGCCCAACGTTGCGGTCATCCCGGTGACAGCGATGGTCAACGCTGGCGAGACCGGCGTCATCGGTTGCCAGCCATCCGGATAGCGCGTGGTGGCCCGCTGCGATCCCGTCACCGCGCTGACGCTTACCCGCACCCGTCCGGCCAGTAGGTCCGCATCCAGCGAAGCCGCATCCGGCCAGCCGCGATGCACACGGCAAGCTACCCCCACCAGGCTGGCGGCGCTGGTGCCACTGGGATACAGGACGGCGGCCACGACAGCCGCCAGAGCCTGCTCCACGTCCGACTGATCGGCCATCAGGTTGCCGCCTGCCGAACCAGCAACCGCCAGCCTAGCTCAGACAGTTCGGCCGAGGTTACCACGCCGGCGCGGCCAAGGTCATCGGTCATCAGGTCGGAGGCGCGCAACTGTATGCGGGCGACCGCTGGCAGCAACACGCTCCAGCCAGCCAGGTTCAAGTCACCTGGCAGTCCGGCCCGATCGACCCCACCGCGCGCGGAAATCACGCTTGCCGGCCATTGGGTCAGCAACGGCGCCGCGTTGGCACGGCGCAGGCCACCATAGGTCGCCAATCCCACCGCGCCGCCGATTTGAGCCCGTGCGAAGCTTACGACGCGCTGTGCCAACACGCACAACGCCGGCTGTAGCGGGCCCTGGCTGGCAATGAACCATGTTCCCGCGTCGGCCACGAGGTAATCACCGGGCCGCGTCCGCCCTGCGTCGAAGATGCCGTCATACAGTGGATGGCCATAGGTGGCCGTGCGAGCCCCGCTCGGCGCGAAGTGCGCCAGCATAGGCATGGACGGGATAGAGGAGCGCAGCGGCGAACCAGCGCCTCGCGGCCGGTGCAGCATCGCTGCGCGGCCAATGCTGCGAGCCGCGATGGCATTGCCGCGCTGGATGGCGTTCTCGACGATCTGCCCGTTCATCACACCACCATGCGCAGGCCGGCCTCGCCGAGCGACGGGCCGGCTGGGATGCCAAGAAAGCCACACAGCCGGCGCCGCCAGTCATCGAACAGCCTCGTCCGGTCCCGCATCTCGTTGGCATTGCGCGTCCACACGGCGGCCCGGTCGGTATCCAGCCGTTCGCGGGCGGCGGGGATATCCGCCTCCAGGGCCGCAAGTTGCACCAGGTAACCCCGCACGATAGCCTCCTCTGCGGATGCCAGATTCTGGACGCGATATTCCAGCAGCCCGAACGCCTGGAAGAACCGCCACCCGGTGAAACCCGACGCCGAATTGCCATAGGCCGGGAACCCGCAATGCCTGCGGATGTCCGTACGCTCGGCATCCGAGAAAGCCATGTGGCAGCCTCCATTTGTGTCTTTGACCTAGGCGAACGGGCGGCCAATCAGCCGATATGTTCGACCATCACGGCCCGTTTGAAGGCGGCGTTGGTGGCGGTCGGCATGGTGCTCGGGTTGGTGGTCACGTCCGACGGAGCGCAGAAGCCGCCGATCCAGTACCAGCTCTGGGCGATGATCTGCTGCAAGCGGTCGATCGGCTCGCGAGTGACCATCGCCACGTCATCGACAAGGTTCACGATGCTGTCCATGGGCCGGACATCGTCCGCCGCCATGCCGGCGAAGTCGGCCTCGATCAGGGCGCCCTGCCCGCATACGATCGGCCGCCGCACCACCGCGCCCGACAGCGTCGGATGCGACTGCACGTAGGCCTCCGTGGTGGGAATGAAGCGCAGACCGAGAAAGTCATTGACCATGCCGCGCTTGAACACTTGGTTGGCGCTGGTGGCGCCGGTGAACAGACGCTGGAAATCCTGGTCGGCGAACAACTGGCGTGCGCTGACCGGGTCGAGGTAGCAGTTGAACGCGCCATCGATCTCCGGCACGGCATTCAGGCGCAGCGTTGCGACGGCGTTCAGCAGGCAGCCCATGTTCAGCACATCGCCCGCCGCCAGCAGGCTGGTGTTGCCGCGAGCGTTGGGCCGCGTCATGGCGCTTGCGGTGGTGGCGGTCACTGTGTTGCCAGCGGTCGCATCAGCGACGCTGACGCTGCCGGAGAACGTGAGCACGCCGCTGACGCCGCCCGGCGCCGTCGAGAGGTTGCTGCCGTCGGCCGACGCGCCAACCAGCGTATAGGTGTTGCCGCCGACCGTCACCGCCAAGCTGTAGGCGCCTCCTACCGGCACCTGCACGCCGTTGACGAACACCGTCTGAAAGCCACGGATATCATCCACTGCCACAGCGGGACCAGCCGCCGCGATGTCGGTGCGCACCCGCGTGTTGCCGCCGAAATATGCCGCAAACAAAGCATTGCGTGCCAACTCGTCCAGGCTGCGTGCCGCCTGTTCGCCGTTGATGGCGGCATTCAACAGGAACTGGTCGGCGATGCCGACCCGGTTGGTCACCATGTTCAGGTCGGTGGTGGCAGCATAGTGATTGATGGTGATGGTATACTGCTCGACGCTGAAGCCGCTCGGCGTCAATCCGTTGTCCAGATTGGTATTGCTGCTGGCCGACAACGGCGTGGTGACGCTCGGCTTCAACCCGGCGCGGGTCTTGGTCAGCGTCTCGCCGATGCCGACTGCGAACTGCTCGCGGTCCGCCACGGCGCGGTAGCCCAGGCGGGACTGCAACGCATGCTGGAACTCGCGTTCCAGGAAGCCCTGCTGGATAATCGGCTGCAGGCTGAGCGGAAAGTTCTGAATACCCATTTGGATCGTTCCTACGGCTGTTGGTTAGCGGCGGCGCAGCAGATCGGCGCGGGCCGAACGCCACTCGTCATGGGTCATGTCGGCGGCCAGCCGGGGCTTCTGGGTCTGCGCCGGCGGTGGCGTGGCGCCGCTCGACGATGAGCCGGCGGATTGCGGCAGCCCGAACAGCCAGGGTTTGGCGCGCTTCATTGCGGTGATCGCCTCGGCGCCACCCACCACCTCGCCACCGGCGTTAAGGCTGACCGAGTGCATATCGAGCAATTTCAACCCGTCGAGATCGACGATCCCCGCGCGCACCGCCTCGGTACGCAGCACCGATTGCACCATCGTCGCCCGATGCGCAGCTTGTGATTCCGACAGTTGGCGTTCAAGGGCGGCCACCCGCTCGTCGGGTGTCACGTCATCCGTCATGTGTTCTCCTGCGATTGAATGCGGGTCAACTCGGCCGGCAAGTCCTCGATGTCATAGACATCGGCTATGGATTTGACGGCGGTCTCACGGCTGACCAGGCCGGCGGCGTGCAGGGTTTGCAGCGTCTGCGCATCCCGCGCCCGGTCCTCCGCATTTGGCGCGGTCCAGCGCGGCCACTTCAAACTAAGCCGGGCGCTGGGTTCAAGCGGCGTCACGGCCTCGCCATAAACACGCAATGGAAAGTCATGCGATGCCTGCACGACCATTGCCGCGAGCTGTAGAAGGCCGGCGCCATAGCTGACGCGCAGCCGGTCGGCCAACCAGATCAGCCCCTGGTTCATCAGCTCCAGCGCACGCCCGCTCTGCGCCGCCGACAGCCGGTCCGCGCTGGCGCGGTTGCCATGTACGCCTTCCAGCGCGTACTCGCGCAGCGTCCGCACGTACTCGACCACCGCCTGCGCCGCGGTGCCGCCGATCTCCAGCAGCTTGGCATCGCCGTTGGCGCCGACCACCAGGGCATTGCCGCCGCCCCGGATCACCTGGCCATCCGGCGACGCCGGTTCGCGGATCAGCAACAGCGGATCGGAGGCGTATTTCAGGCCACGCCCGGCCTGCGACAACTGATAGTCGATCTCGATGCCGGTCTCGATCGCCGCACCGAAGGTGCAAGCGCCGTCAAGGCCCTCGGGACCGTCCGGACCGCCCGGGAGGTTGCGTATCCAGGCGATCGGCACAAAACCCAGGCCGTGCCGCACGCTGCGCGCCGGATCGATCGCGGCCAGGTCCGGGTCGTGACGCGGCTGCGGCTGGAACCATGTCTCCGCCTGTGCATCCCACTGGCGCACAAACCAGTAGTCGGCACCCGGATCGCAATCGTCATAGCCGCGCTGCCGCAGCACCTTGCCGCCAACCTTGTAGCGCTCGGTGACCCGCAGCAGCCTGTCCGGCTCCTGCGGATCCCACTCCGGCGTAAGAAAGCGCGTGTCCAGGGATCGAAAGAATGGGCGCCCGCGTAGAATGCGCAACGAGACCGCCACGCTGCCGACGCTGCCCATCCGCGCCGCTTCCAGCATCACGCCATTCAGCCCGGACTCACGCACCACATCGCCCAGCACCGTGCGTATCCGCGCATCAGGGCAGTCGAACGTTGGAAAATGTCCATCGCCGAAAAGCAGACTTACGGAGTCGTCCACGACGATCCGAGCCAGCGGATAGCGCACGCTTGGCCGCCGGTTGCGCAATGGGATATAGTCGCCGCCCGCACCCCGCTCTTCGTGGAACTCGTAGGGCAGCACATCGTACAACCGCCCGTCGAGCACGCGGCCCAGGATATCGAGCCGGCGCACGCGCGCATCGTAATCGGCGTCGGCGCCAAGCTGGGCGCAGATCGTGTCGAACATGAATGGGCAACCCCTTGTGCGAGGAAGGCAAGTTATCGGCGGGAGATGCCGGGCCTCAGCGGCCAACCAGGTCCAGTTGCATCCGCCGCGCGCCGGGTGCCGTCGCAGTCAACATGGCGAAGGCACGTGACAGCGCGTCCACCTGGTCGTCCTTGCGGCCGCCTGGAAAGTCACGCAGTTCGTCGATGAAGGCGGCATTCCACGGCGCCGTGACGATGCCCAGCAACCCCGCTTCCACCTGCGCGCTGACCGGGCCGGCACGGGTCAGCTTGCTGCCGCTTTCCGGGCTGGCGACGACACGCCAGCCGGCCAGGCGCGCTGTCAGATAGGCCACCTGCTGCTTGCCAGCCTGGCCGGGGTCTTGCGGCAGTCCGATCACCGTCGTCGTGCCGTCCGCCGCCGCCGCCGCCATGATCGCCCGCTCGACCGACAACGGCGCACCGCGCAGCCGCACCACGTCGAGCACGCAGAAGTTGCCGTCCTCGCAGCGGCCCAGTTTCACGCCGACCGTCCAATCCGGGTCTCTCCCCGGCTGCGCCACGGTGGCCGCCAAGTCCCAGGCGCGCACCGTCATGGAACATTGCGGCGTGGCCGGGTGCGCGACGAGGCGAGCCACCGGAAACAGCGAGCCGCCGCCCGAGGTCGGACGTTGCTGGAACAGCGCCGCCCAGCTTCGTTCGCCGACCGCGAGCCGCTTGCGCGCCAGTGCCGCCGCGTCCTCCCATTCGGGCCACAAGGCGGCATCCTGGTCCCGCCCCAGCGGGTCCGCCGCCTCGGCCAGCGCCGGCAGCCGCAGCACCTCCCAGCCGTCGCCCGCTTGCAGCAGCCGGCCGCCCAGATCGTCCTCGTGCCAGCGCGTCATCACCAGCACGATGCGTCCGCGCGGCTTGAGGCGCGGCACCAGATCGGACTGAAACCAATGCCACAGGCTGTCACGCAGCACCGGGCTGTCAGCCTCGGCATGGCTCTTCACTGGGTCGTCGATCACCACCAGGTCGGCGCGGCGGCCCACGATCGGGCCGCGCACACCGGCGGCGTAGTAGGCGCCGCCATCCGCCGTGCTCCAACTCCCGGCGGCCCGGTCATCGCGGGCCAGCGTCAGGCCGAGCCGCCCGGCATGGGCCAGCGCCAACGCGCGGGCACGCCGGCCAAAATGACGGCCCAGGCTCTCGGTGTGACAGGCGGCAATGATGCTGTGGTCCGGATGGCGGTGCAGCCACCATGGCGGCAGCACCACGCTGCAATAGGTCGATTTGGCGCTGCCAGGAGGCATCAACACCATCAGCCGTTCGGTGGCACCTTCGGCGACCCGCTCCAGTGCCGCCAGCAACAGGCGATGGTGTGCCGCCGGCCGAAACGGGTCGAGCGCTTGGCTGGCCCAGTCGAGCAGCCCGAGCGGGCCGGCAGCCGTGTCTGAATCCAGGTCAGCCGGAGCAGGCGGCGCTTCACGTCCCGCCACCAGCACCCCCATCATTCACCGTCGAATTGTCGGGAGAAGCTCCGTGCCCCCAACTCTTCGATCATGACGAAAGATATACAGGAAAGTGGTCCGTATGGTCAAGGACTATTTTCCTGTATTCTGGCTTTCTTACCTAATCGCTTTCCGGCGGGCCAAGGCTGCGTTGCGGCGCAGCGCCGAGGCGCCGCAACGCACAGTCGAATATGGCCGCCGCCCATAAGCCACATTGAAGCCACAATTCGCCAACAGTCTCGCTAACGGCGATTTCGGTCGTTGCTCATGCAGTTTAGCACCTTCGCCGGCTACATCTATGTGACGACTGTGTTGGCGAGAGAACGCCACGCAAAAGCACCCTTCCAAGCCGATCAAGATTTAGGGTTGATCTTCGGGTGCCGAGTTGTTCTTATGCGCCTCCGATGATCGCGATCCACATGTGGTTGCCATCGGAGGCGAGGTGGCGGACAGAGTGAGATTGTCTGTCTGCGGGCGAGCGGTTCAACGGCGCTAAGGAACACCATGATAGCTCGGGCAACACTTGCGCTGATGTTGGCGGGACCGGCTTTCGGGGCCGCCATGTTGGCGACACCGCGCCACGCCCAGGCCGATACGACCAAACCTGTTGCCAAGCCGTCTGCGTCGCACCCAGGCGAGCGGTTCACCACCCGGCGCCACCGAAATATCGGAACCATGACAGCGGGCCGCCATAGCACCCGGCATGACGCGCCCGCAGCGATAGCGGCGCTGGACGACGGCTTGGCCTATGACACGCCGCGCGACAGCGCCGGGCGACCGCTGCCAACGCATGGCATGTTCAACGCCGTAAATCGTCAGGTTCTTGGCGGCAGGGTCCAGATCGGCACCGCCAGTTGGTATGGCGGCCGCGCCTGGGTCGGCCATCGCATGAGCGACGGCACCCGCTACAACGAGGATGCGCTCACGGCGGCCCATGCCTCGCTGCCACTCGGCAGTCAGGTTCGCGTGGTGCTCGCCGACACCGGCCGCAGCGTGGTGGTGACCATCACCGACCGTCCCGGCACCCGCACCCGCATCATCGATCTCAGCCGGGGCGCCGCCGCCGCTCTTGGTATGCTCTCGCGCGGCCTGGCACAGGTCCGGCTGGAGCCGATCTGATCAGGCGGTGGCAACCAGTTCCGCACCATTGAGCTTGGCCCACAACAGCAGCAAAACGGTCTTGCTGTCGGCAATCTCGCCGGTGGCTATCATGGCGAACGCTTCGTCCAGGGTCAGCTCCAGGATCTGGATGTCTTCGCCCTCGGCCTCCAGCCCGCCGCCAGCGCCGGTCTTGTCGCGCGCGCTGTAGGTCGAGGCGAACAACGCCAAGCGCTCGGTGACGCTGCCCGGGCTGGAGTAGAGTTCCATGATGCGGCGCGGCGTGCCGACACTCACGCCCGCTTCCTCCGCCACTTCACGCTGGATTGCCTGCTCCGGACTCAGTCCGGCGGCCAGATGATCGTCCAGCAGCCCCGCCGGCACCTCGATCAGCCAGCCCCGGTCCACCGTGCCGGCGTCGCGCGCAGTCGGGTTGGCATAGGCCGGATAGCGGAACTGTCGCACCAGCAGGACGCAGTCGCGCGACGGGTCGAACAGCAGGATCGCCGCCCCGTTGCCGCGATC
>JAYTQW010000131.1:0-23762 GCA_043746535.1 Rhodospirillales bacterium | reverse complement strand
GCGCATGGGCGCCGAGGTGTTCGCGCAGCTCAAGCGCGGCCTGTCGGACGCCGGCCACAACACCAACGTCGGCGACGAGGGCGGTTTCGCCCCCGGCCTGCGCTCCGCCGAGGAGGCGCTGGCCTTCATCTCGCGTGCGGTGGAGAAGGCGGGGTACCGCCCGGGCGAGGACATCACCTTCGCGCTCGACTGCGCCGCCACCGAGTTCTATCGCGACGGCCGCTACGAGCTGGCCGGCGAGGGCAAGTCGCTCGACGCCGAGGGCATGGTCGACTACCTCGCCGCGCTGGCCAGCCGTTTCCCGATCGTCTCCATCGAGGACGGCCTGGCCGAGGACGACTGGGACGGCTGGAAGCACCTCACCGACGTGCTGGGCGAGCGCCTGACCCTGGTTGGCGACGACCTGTTCGTGACCAATCCCGAGCGCCTGTCGCGCGGCATCGAGGAGGGCATCGCCAACGCCATCCTGGTCAAGGTCAACCAGATCGGCACCCTGTCGGAAACGCTGGAAACCGTCGAAATTGCCCACCGCGCCGGCTGGAAAGCGGTCATGAGCCACCGTTCCGGCGAAACCGAGGACTCCACAATCGCCGACCTCGCCGTCGCCACCAACTGCGGCCAGATCAAGACCGGCAGCCTGGCCCGCAGCGACCGCACGGCGAAGTACAACCAGTTGATCCGCATCGAACAGGAACTTGGTTCGGCCGCCCGGTTTGCCGGCCGCACCATCCTGCGCTGAGGCTCAGTTGCCGTAGCGGTAGTAGAGGCGCGGCGCGTAATAGACCGGCGGCGACGGGCGCGCATAGTAGTACGGCGGCGGGGGCGCGTAGGCGAACGGCGCGTTCCATGGCGGCGGGAAGCGCGGGCGGTCATAGCCCCACTCGCCGTAACCGTGGTGACGCCATTCGTCGCCGCCTCCATCGTGGCGCCATTCGTCATGGCGCCCCTGATCCCGCCAGCCATCATGGCGCCAGCCGTCGCCGTCGGCTCGGGCCGGGGCAGTCGCCGCCAGAAGGCCAGCCACTACGACGGTTATCAGCGCGGTTGTCCTGTCGCCAATCATCGATCTTCTCCTTGCATTCGCTGTGGGCGAAGTCGTGCCTGCCCGAGCGATCAGGGGGCGCTGCGACCGTGGCAAGAATCCGGCGGCAATTAGGCCGTGCGGCGCGGCGTGTTTTTCGCCATGCTCGATTCCAGACGCAGCGGACGGACCAGTCGACATGAGCTTCATCCAATCCACCCGGCGGCGTCTGCGTGCCGCCATCGCTCCAGCCGTGTTCCTGCTGCTGACCAGCTACTTCACTTACAGTGCGCGGCATGGCGATCGTGGCCTGGACAGCTACGACCAGCGCGCCGCCAACCTGGCCGACGCGCACAACGCGGAGCGCGACGCAGCTCTCGATTTGCAGTTGTGGGAACGCCGCGTGGATGCTCTGCGCAACAACCACCTTGACCCCGACGCGCTGGACGAACGGGCGCGCGCAATGCTGAACCTTTCGCAACCCGGCGACATAATCGTGCCGCTGATCGGCAAGAATCGGCTGTTCTGAGTTCCCGCAGACGTGATTAACCAACATCCGGTTAACCGCTCTATTGCATTGCAACATCACGGTTAAACGTCGTCGGGCAGCTTGTCGGATAGGGTATCTGTCGCTAGGTCTATCCGCGAGCGGGTCGCCCTTGATCCGGCCATTGCAGCGGGAGCGATACCATGGCGCAAGCAGCGGCGGACCCGAAGCGGCGCGGTCGTACAGCGGCGGCGGCGGTCGGCACCAACGGCATGGACCACGACGCGCTGCTGCGGGCATACCGCAGCATGCTGACCATCCGTCGATTCGAGGAGAAGGCCGGCCAGCTTTACGGCATGGGTCTGATCGGTGGCTTCTGCCACTTGTACATCGGCCAGGAGGCGGTGGTCGTTGGACTACAGATGGCGCTGTCGGACGGTGACGAAGTGATCACCTCCTACCGCGACCACGGCCACATGATTGCCACCGGCATGGACCCGCGCGGCGTGATGGCGGAGCTGACCGGACGCTCGACCGGCTACTCGCACGGCAAGGGCGGCTCCATGCACATGTTCAGCAAGGAAAAGAACTTCTTTGGCGGCCACGGCATCGTCGGCGCGCAGGTGAGCCTCGGCGCCGGGCTGGCGTTCAGCAACTGGTACCGCCGCAATGATCGCGTCTGCCTCACCTATTTCGGCGAGGGCGCGTCAAACCAGGGCCAGGTGTTCGAGAGCTTCAACCTCGCGGCGCTGATGAAGCTGCCATGCGTGTTCGTGATCGAGAACAACAAGTATGGCATGGGCACCAGTGTCGAGCGCGCTTCCGCCAGCCGTGACCTGTCGAAGAACGGCGTGCCCTGGGGCATCGCCAGCCAGCAGGTCGACGGCATGGACGTGGAGGCGGTGAACCGCGCGGCGATGGAGGCGGTCGCCGCCTGCCGCGCCGGCAATGGGCCGTACCTGCTGGAAATCCAGACTTACCGCTACCGTGGCCACTCGATGTCCGATCCAGGCAAGTACCGCACCCGTGAGGAGATCACCAAGATGCGTTCCGAGCGCGACTGCATCGAGCACGTGCGCGCCCGCCTGGACACGTTCGGCGTCGAGGAAGCCGAGATCAAGGCCATCGACGACGAGATCAAGCGCATCGTGCAGGACGCCGCCGACTTCGCGCAGTCCAGTCCGGAGCCTGAACCCGCCGAGTTGTGGACCGATATCCTGGTTGAGGCCTGACCGCCGATGTCCATGCAAATCCTGATGCCCGCGCTGTCGCCGACGATGACGGAGGGCAAGCTGGCGCGCTGGCTGAAAAAGGTCGGCGACGACGTGCGCGCCGGCGACGTGGTGGCCGAGATCGAGACCGACAAGGCAACCATGGAAGTGGAGGCGGTGGACGAGGGCAAGCTGGCGCAGATCTTGGTGGACGAGGGCGCCGAGGGCGTGGCCGTCAACACGCCGATCGCCGTACTGACCATGAACGGCGAGGCCGCACCGGAGCGCCCGCAGGCAGCGCCTGCCGCTGCCTCGCCCGAACCGGCAGCCAAATCACAGCCGGCCAAGCCACAGGGCGAGAAGATTGCTGCTGTCGAGCCGTCGAAGGCCCCGCCCGTCCCGGCCTCGGTGGCGGAGAAGGATTGGGGACCGACCAAGCCGACCACCGTGCGCGACGCCCTGCGCGACGCCATGGCGGAGGAGCTGCGCGCCGATGACCGCGTGTTCCTGATCGGCGAGGAGGTTGCGCAGTACCAGGGCGCCTACAAGATCAGCCAGGGCCTGCTGGACGAGTTCGGCGAGCGCCGCATCATCGACACGCCGATCACCGAGCAGGGTTTTACCGGCATGGCGGTAGGGGCGGCGATGAACGGCCTGCGCCCGATCGTCGAGTTCATGACCTTCAACTTCGCCATGCAGGCAATCGACCAGATCATCAACTCGGCTGCCAAGACGCTGTATATGTCCGGCGGCCAGATGGGCTGCCCGATCGTCTTTCGCGGCCCGAACGGGGCCGCGTCGCGCGTCGCCGCCCAGCACAGCCAGTGCTACGCCAGTTGGTACGCGCACTGCCCCGGCTTGAAGGTGGTGGCGCCGTGGTCCTCCGCCGACGCCAAGGGATTGCTGCGCGCCGCCATCCGCGACCCGAACCCGGTCATTTTCCTTGAGAACGAAATACTTTACGGCCAGACGTTCGACTGCCCGGAGGACCCCGAGTTCATCCTGCCGATAGGCAAGGCGAAGATCGAGCGCGCCGGCGAGCACGTCACCATCGTCGCGTTCAGCATCATGGTCGGGGCGGCGATGAAGGCGGCGGAGACGCTGGCCGAGCAGGGCATCAGCGCCGAGGTCATCAACCTGCGCTCGTTGCGCCCGCTCGACACCGATACCATCGTCGCGAGCGTCAAGAAGACCAGCCGGCTGGTGACGGTCGAGGAGGGCTGGCCGTTCGCCGGCATCGGCGCGGAGATCTCCATGCAGATCATGGAGCACTGCTTCGACTGGCTGGACGCGCCGCCGGTGCGCGTGGCCGGCCTCGACGTGCCGCTGCCCTACGCCGCCAATCTGGAAAAGCTGGCGTTGCCGCAGCCCGACTGGATCGTCGCCGCCGTCCAGAAAATCGTCTGAGGGAGCGCCGAGCATGGCCACCAACATCCTGATGCCGGCGCTCAGCCCGACCATGACCGAGGGCACGCTGGCCCGCTGGCTCAAGAAGGAGGGCGACGAGGTACGCGCCGGCGACGTGATCGCCGAGATCGAGACCGACAAGGCGACGATGGAGGTGGAGGCGGTCGACGAAGGCGTGCTGGGCAAGATCCTGGTGGCCGACGGCACCGCCGGCGTGAGGGTGAACGAGCCAATCGGCGTCATCGTCGAAGCGGGCGAGACGGTGCCGAACGGTGCCGGCGCCCCCGCCGCGAAACCGGCATCCACCGCCCCGGAGCCGGTAAAAGCGACCGCGAGCGCCCCTGCGCCGGTTCAGCCGGCGCCTACCCCGCCCGCGCCCCAGCAGCCTGCACCCCAGCCCACCAACGGCGAGCGTATTTTCGTCTCGCCCCTGGCCAAGCGGATGGCAACACAGGCCGGCATCGACCTGTCCGGCCTGCATGGCAGCGGCCCGAACGGACGCATCGTCCGCGCCGATGTCGAGGCGGCACAGAAAGGCTCCGCGCCGGTAGCTGCACAGCCACAGCAGGTATTGGCCCCTGCCTCGGTCGCGTCGGCCCCGGTTGCCACGCCCGCCACGCTATCGCCGAAGCCTACCGCCGCTGCCCCGATCGTGGCGCCGCATACGCTGGTGCCGAACTCCTCGATGCGGAAGGTGATCGCCCGCCGACTGACCGAGGCGAAGCAGACGGTGCCGCACTTCTACGTCTCGATGGACATCGAGATCGATGCGCTGCTGAGGCTGCGGGCCGAGTTGAATGCCAAAAGCCCAAAGGATGGGCCGGACGCGTTCAAGCTGTCGGTCAATGACATGGTCATCAAGGCCGCCGCCGCCACGCTGGCCCGCATTCCGCGCGTCAATTCCAGCTTCACCGAAGACGCGGCGGTGCTCTACAGCGACGTGGACATCGCGGTGGCGGTGTCGATCCCGGACGGGCTGATCACGCCGATCGTGCGCCATGCCGACCGCAAGGGCCTCGCCACCATCAGCCGCGAGATGAAGGATCTCGCCGCCCGTGCCAAGTCCGGCAAGCTGCGGCCGGACGAGTTCCAGGGCGGCGGGTTTTCGATCTCGAACATGGGCATGTACGGGGTGAAGGATTTCGCCGCCATCATCAACCCGCCGCAGTCCGCCATCCTCGCCGTCGCCGCCGGCACGCAGCGTGCGGTGGTGAAGGACGGGGCGCTGGCCGTCGCCTCGGTGATGACCTGCACGCTGTCGGTCGATCACCGCGTGGTGGACGGGGCGCTCGGGGCCGAGTGGCTGGCCGAGTTCCGGCGCATCGTCGAAGATCCTTTGAGCCTGATGCTCTGATCACCACCTCTTGGACAGATAAGGTAGGACGAGACGATGGCTGACCAAGAGTTTGATCTTGTTGTAATCGGCGGTGGTCCCGGTGGCTATGTCGCGGCGATCCGTGCCGCCCAGCTCGGCATGAGGACGGCTGTGGTGGAGCGCGAGCACCTCGGCGGCATCTGCCTGAACTGGGGTTGCATTCCGACCAAGGCGCTGTTGCGGTCGAGCGAGATCAATCACCTGCTGCACAATCTCGGCGAGTTCGGGTTTGCCGCCGACAATATCCGCTTCGACCTGCCGGCGGTGGTGAAGCGGTCGCGCGCCATCGCCAAGCAACTGGCGGCGGGCGTCGGCTTCCTGCTGAAAAAGAACAAGGTCGCCACCTTCGACGGCGCTGGCAAGCTCGCCGGCAAAGGCACCGTCAGTGTCGAGAAGGACGGCAAAGCGGTGGCAACGCTGAAGGCGCCGCACATCATCCTGGCCAGTGGGGCTCGCGCACGGCAACTGCCGGGCATGGAGAGCGACGGCCGCCTGATCTGGACCTACCGCGAGGCGATGGTGCCGCCGGCCATGCCGAAATCGCTGCTGGTGATGGGGTCCGGCGCCATCGGCATCGAATTCGCCAGCTTCTACCTGAACATGGGCGCCGAGGTGACAGTGGTGGAACTGCTCGACCGCGTTTTACCGGTGGAGGATGCGGAGATTTCTGCCTTCGCGCGCAAGGCGTTCGAGAAGCAGGGCATGAAGATCCTGACCGGCGCCAGCGTCAGGAGCCTGAAGAAAGGCGCTGACAATGTGACCGTTACCATTGAGGCCGCTGGCCGCACCCAGGAGATTACGGTCGACCGGGTGATCTCGGCGGTTGGCATCGTCGGCAACGTCGAGGGTCTTGGTATCGAGGGCACCGGGGTCAAGGTCGAACGCACCCACATCCTGATCGACCAATGGTGCCAGACCGGCGAGCCGGGCGTGTACGCCATCGGCGACGTGTGCGGGGCACCCTGGCTGGCGCACAAGGCCAGCCACGAAGGCGTCGTCTGCGTGGAGAAGATCGCCGGCGTGGCTGACGTTCACCCGATCGACTGGAACAACATCCCCGGTTGCACCTACTGCCGGCCACAGGTGGCCTCGGTCGGCTTTACCGAAGCGAAAGCGCGTGAACTGGGCTATGAGATTAAGGTTGGCCATTTCCCATTCATCGGCAACGGCAAGGCCATCACCATGGGCGAGCCGGAGGGCATGGTGAAGGTCGTGTTCGACGCCAAGACCGGCGAGTTGCTCGGCGCGCACATGGTCGGCTCGGAGGTGACGGAGATGATCCAAGGGTATGCCATTGCCCGCACCCTAGAGACGACCGAGACCGACCTGATGCACACAGTATTCCCGCACCCGACGGTGAGCGAGACGATGCACGAGGCTGTGCTTGACGCCTATGGCCGGGCCATCCACTTCTAGCCTCGCGCCAGAGGGCAGGCCAGAGGGCAGGATCGCATGACCACCCGCGTCGAGATCGACCATCGCGCCAATCCGGTTGGCCAGTTGCGCCATCCCGAAAAGGCGCACCGGCAGGACAACCCGATCCAGGTCAAGCCGGCCTGGATTCGGGTACGCGCGCCGACTCATCCGATCTATCATGAGACCCGCGCGCTGATGCGTGCGAATGGGCTGGTGACGGTGTGCGAGGAGGCAGCCTGCCCAAATATCGGCGAATGCTGGTCGCAGCGCCACGCCACCATGATGATCATGGGCGACACCTGCACCCGCGCCTGCAGCTTCTGCAACGTCGCCACCGGCGTGCCGCAGGCGCTGGACGCGACCGAGCCGCAGCGTGTGGCCGATGCGGTGGCGAAGCTGGGCCTGCGTCACGTCGTTATCACCTCGGTCGACCGCGACGACTTGGCCGATGGCGGGGCCGCGCATTTCGCCGCCGTGATCCGCGCGTTGCGGGCAGCGGCGCCGGACACCACGATCGAAGTACTGACGCCCGATTTCCTGCGCAAGCCAAGCGCGGTGGCAACCGTGGTTGGCGCGCGGCCGGACGTGTTCAACCATAATCTCGAGACGGTGCCCCGGCTGTACACGTCGATCCGACCGGGAGCGCGTTACTTCCAGTCGCTGCGGCTGCTCGACCAGGTGAAGCAACTCGATCCGGCCATCTTCACCAAGTCGGGCCTGATGGTGGGGCTGGGCGAGGGTAGGGCGGAGATCATGCAGGTGATGGATGACTTGCGTATCGCCGATGTGGATTTTCTGACGCTGGGCCAGTACCTGCAGCCGACCGTGAAGCACGCGGCGGTGGCGGAGTTCGTGACGCCGGACGGTTTTGCCGATTACGCCGCCCTGGCCCGCGCGAAGGGCTTCCTGATGGTGTCGGCGACGCCGCTGACCCGCAGTTCCTACCACGCCGACGCCGATTTCGCGCAGTTGCGGACGGCACGCGCCAACCGCCTGCACAGCGTCGCGGCCTGATCGATGCCGACTCACGCCGAGCTACGGCTACTCCCGTACACGCCCGAGCAGATGTTCGACTTGGTGGCGGATGTGGGCGAGTATCCCGAGTTCCTGCCATGGTGCGTGGGGGCCAAGGTCGGCAGCCGCACCGATACCGAGTCGGTTGCCGTCCTGACCATCGGCTTTGGTCCATTTCGCGAAAGCTTCACCAGCCGCGTGCTGCTGGACCGGCCGGAACTGGTCAAGGTGCGCTACGAGAACGGCCCGTTCCGCTATCTTAACAACCAGTGGAAGTTCACGCCTGACCCGCGTGGTTGCCGCGTCGCGTTCTTCGTCGATTTCGAGTTCCGCAGCCGCCTGTTGCAGGCCGCCATCGGCGTGGTGTTCAACGAGGCGGTGCGCCGCATGGTCAACGCATTTCAGAAACGCGCCCGCGACGTGTATGGTCCGCCGGTGGCAACGCTCGGCGTGTCCGGTGCCGCAGTGCCATCGCCCGCTCCATCCTCTGCCGCCCCATCCCCGACCGCGCCGGCCAACTCCTAGCCGTTCGGCTCCCCTCCGCCAATCTTGCCTAAGTCGGTTGCTCAAGGAACTCCTATGGTCCATGCCCCGCCACGTCCGCGCCCCGGCCAGTCGCCGGTGCGAATCAACTTGTACTCGGACACCCAGACCCGGCCGACGATGGCCATGAAGGCGGCGATGATGGAGGCGGAAGTCGGGGACGAGCAGGCTGGCCTCGATCCCAGCATCGACGCGCTGTGCGAGCGTTCGGCGGCGCTGTTCGGCAAGCAGGCGGCAATCTTCCTGCCGACCGGCACCATGTGCAACCAGATCGCGATCCTGACTCATTGCCGTCCCGGCGACGCGATCCTCGCACATCGCACGGCGCACATCCTGAACAGTGAGGGCGGCGCCGGCGCGGCACTGACCGGCGTGCAGATCGAGCCGCTTGGCGGCGCACGCGGCCAGTTCACGCCGGAGGCGCTGGACGCCGCCATCCGCCGCAACCCTTCGCGCTATGACCAGCCGCAAACGCTGGTCGAAGTTGAGCAGACCGCCAACCTTGGTGGCGGCACGGTCTGGGACCATCGCCAGCTCGCCGCCGTCGCCGAAATTGCCCATGCGCGCGGGATCGCCACGCACATGGACGGCGCTCGGGTGATGAACGCGGTGGTCGCCACCGGCATCGCCGCATCGGACATGGTGGCTGGGTACGACAGCGTGTGGCTGGACTTCACCAAGGGCTTGGGCGCGCCGCTCGGCGCTGTGTTGTGCGGCGACGCCGCATTCATCGACGCGGCATGGCGCTGGAAGCAACGCCTGGGCGGGGCGCTGCGCCAGGGCGGCATCTGCGCCGCCGCCTGTTCCTACGCGCTCGACCACCACGTCGAGCGGCTGGCGGAGGACCACGCCAACGCGCGCGCCCTGGCGCGTGGGCTGGCGCAGATCGAGGGGATCGCGGTCGAGACGCCGGAAACCAATCTGGTGTTCTTCGACGTGTCCAGGACAGGCCTCACCGCCGACGAGCTGGCCGCCCGGCTGCTCGAGCAGGGGGTAATGATCTCGACCATGGGGCCGCACCGGATGCGCGCCTGCACCCATCTCGACGTGCCGGCTTCGCAGATCGACGAGGCGGTGGCGGCGGTGCGCGGTGCGCTCGCCGCGTGACTGCATGACCGAGAAGACACTTGCGGATGCAGTTCAGTTATCTACGGTGCGCCAGCATTCGCGACAGGAGATTCCCCACGATGCGCTTCACGATTCCCGCCGCCGCCCTGATGCTGTTTGCCATGCAGGCGCAGACGGCTTTCGCCCAGACCACCACACCGAGCACGCCATCATCCACCGTGGCGCCGGTCCCGACCGCGCCCGCCGCTGCGGCATCTCCGGCCACGCCGGCGGAAGTGTCGCCAGCCAAACGGGTCAAGCTTGGCCCAAAGCACATCCGCAAGACGCTTCCGCAGCGCTTCGACGCCGCCAACGTCACGCATGACGGGCACCTGACCAAGGAGCAGGCGACTACCGCCAAGTGGCGCTATGTCGTCAGCCACTTCGGTGCAATGGATTCCGGCAGCAAAGGCTATGTCACCGTCGCTGAAATTCATGACTTCGCCAGCAAGGCACGTGCGGCGCGCAAAGCGGCCAACCCGGCCAAGGCTGGCGGTGCAGCCGCTGTCCCGGCCACCCCGGCGCCGTAGCCCAGCGTTGCTAGGTTAGGCGGTTGCTGTATCGGCCGGCTGCGCTGTGCGCGGTCGGCCGAAGGCGGCCATCCATGTGTCAACCGCCGCCGCAACGGTCTCATTGATCTCACTGTCGCTTGGCTCCGGCCCCACTGCCAGCGTCGCGCGCAGGAACACGCAGCCGCGCAACAGCGTCATGAACTGATACGCGGCAATACGCGGCACCGGCACGCTGACCAGCCCCGCCGCCTGCTGCCGCTCCAGCCATTCGGCGAAGATAGTATGGCCACGCTGCGGCCCGTTCTCGAAGAACGCACGGCCAAGTTCAGGAAACCGGGCGCTCTCGGCCACTGCGACGCGATAGATGGCCAGCGTCTGCTCGCGCAGCATGAAGCGGAGGAAGGTCTGCCCAATCGCGGTCAGCGCCGCATGCAGGTCAGTCACCTCGGTCTCGAACGCCGCGTCGTAGAACAGCGTCTTGCGTTCGGATACGATGATCGCGAACAACTGGTCCTTCGACTCAAAGTAGGCGTACAACGTGGCTTTCGACACGTTCGCCGTGCGGGCCACCTGCTCCATGCTGGTGGCGCCGTAACCTTGCGCCAGGAACAGGGTCATGGCCGCATCCATCACCGCCCGCCGCTTGGGCGAGTTGGCGTGAGCCATGACAGCTTCCGCCATGCCATCCGGTGCGATCGATGTTTGCGTCAGACCCATCATGCCGCTGTGTGGCGCGGCTTCGCTGGACTGTCAATGGAAATCATACTGAACCGTTCAGTTCACCCTTGACGAGGCGGTTGCCTGGAGCGTAAGGCTCAGCGACTGAACGTTCCGGTTCAGTCCTCTACCAAGGTGCGATGATGAACGCTCTGCCAGACAAGCCTGGTGCCATGGCACCTACCGCCGTCTCCAGCGCGGCCTCTACCCCGGTCGCTGGCGCCGCTCCTGGCCGGAAACGCGGCGTGGCGGCGTTCGGTGTCCGAAAGGTGCTGCGCCCGGCGGCAGCCGGGATTGCGGTGGTGGCGGCGCTGGTGGTGGGCAACTGGTGGTTGGCCGAGGGGCGCTATCTGGAGAGCACCGACAACGCCTATGTACAGGGCGACATTGCCGTGCTCGGCAGCCGGATCGAGGGCGACATCGCCAGCATCGACGTGGCTGACAACCAGGTTGTGCATCGTGGCGACAGGCTGATCTCGCTCGACCCCGCCAACTGGGAGGCCAAGCTGGACCAAGCGCGCGGCAGCGCCGCCGAGGCTGCCGCCGCCATCCTGACCGCGCAGGCGCAGACCCGGCAGAGCGCCGCCTCGATCGCCCAAGCCCGCGCCACCGTTGCTCAGGCGGAGGCGTCGGTGGCCCAGGCCCAGGCCGAACAGACCCGCGCCGGGCTGGAAGCGGGCCGCGCCGGCTCGTTGTCCGTTGCCGGCTGGACCTCGCGCCAGAGCAACGAGACCGCGGTTGCCGACCGGCGCAAAGCCGACGCCGCGCTCGGGGCCGCGCAGGCGCAACGCGTCGCCGATCTGGCGGCGGTGACCGCCGCCGAGGCGCAAGCCAGCCAGACGGCCACGCAGGTGATCGCAGCCCGGGCTCGCAAGCTGTCGGCCGACGCGGCGGTGAGGCTGGCCGAGAACGATCTCGCCAACACCGTGATCCGTGCGCCGTTCGACGGCACCGTCGGGAACCGAGCGGCGCAACTGGGCCAGCACGTCATCCCGGCGTTGCAGTTGCTCGCGGTGACGCCGCTGCGTGATGCGCTTTATGTGGTCGCCAACTTCAAGGAGACGCAGCTCCGCCACATGCTGCCGGGGCAGAAGGTGGTGCTGACGCCGGACATCGACAGCGCCGCCGTCCTGACCGGGCGCGTCGACAGCCTCGCTCCCGCCACCGGCGCGCTGTTCAGCCTGCTGCCGCCGGAGAACGCCACCGGCAACTTCACCAAGGTGGTGCAGCGCATCCCTACCAAGCTGGTGATCGATCCCGCCGATGCGAAGGCCGCGACCTGGCTGCGCGCCGGTCTTTCGGTGACGGCCGAGGTGGACACCCGTGGCCCGGATGCCGAGCGGCTGGGCATGGGCGGCCAACTGCTGGCACGCCTCGGCCTGCGGTAGCGCGCCGTCATGGCATACCCGCCATTGCCGTCAGCGCGCGTGCTGACCTGGCGCGACTGGGTCGGCTTCATGTCCATGGTGGTCGGCATGTTCATGGCGATCCTGGACATCCAGATCGTCAGCGCCTCCATCAGCGACGTGCAGGCCGGCCTGTCCGCCAGCCCGGATGAGGCGGCGTGGGTGCAAACCAGCTACCTGATCGCCGAGATCGTGATGATCCCGCTGTCCGGCTGGCTGTCGCGGCTGCTGTCGACGCGGGTGCTGTTCACCATCAGCGCGGTCGGCTTCACCATCTTCTCGCTGGCCTGCGCGCTGGCCAATAACCTTGGCGAGATGATCCTGTTCCGCGCCTGCCAGGGCTTCCTGGGCGGCGCCATGATCCCGACCGTGTTCGCCACCATGTTCGCGCTGTTCCCCGGGCCGAAGCGGGCACAGATGTCGGTGCTGGTCGGCCTTACCGCGACGCTGGCGCCGACCATCGGCCCGACCCTAGGCGGCTGGCTGACCGCCTCGCTGTCATGGCACTGGCTGTTCCTCATCAACGTGCCGTTCGGCAGCGCGGTCGGCTTCCTGGTGTGGCGGTTCGTCGATTTCGACAAGCCGGACCCGGCGGTGCGCAAGAGCTTCGACCTGCTCGGCTTGGTGCTGATGGCAGTCTTTCTCGGCTGCCTCGAATACGTGCTGGAGGAGGGCAGCAGGAACGATTGGCTACAGGACCAGACCATCGCGCTGCTGACGCTGGTGTCGGCGGTGACCGGCGGGCTGTTCCTGTGGCGGATGCTGACGTTGGCGGAGCCGATGGTCGATCTCAAGGCGTTCCGCGACAGCAACTTCATGTTCGGCTGCCTGTTCAGCCTGGTGCTCGGGCTGGGGTTGTACGGCACCACCTATGTCGTGCCGTTGTTCCTGGGCCGGGTGCGCGGCTACAACTCGCTGCAAATCGGCGAGACCATGTTCGTCACCGGCATCGCCATGTTCGTCGCCAGCCCGATCGCGGGCAAGCTGGCGGGGAAGATAGACCTGCGGTTGATGCTCGGCTGCGGCCTGCTGATGTTCGGCGGCGGCCTGTTCTGGCTTGGCCGGATGAGCAACCAGAGTTCGTTCTGGGAGCTGCTGGCACCGCAGGCCCTGCGTGGCTTCAGCATGATGTTCGTCATGCTGCCGACCAACCAGCTCGCCCTCGGCACGTTGCCTCCGAACCAACTCAAGAACGCCTCCGGGCTGTACAACCTGATGCGCAACCTGGGTGGCGCCATCGGCCTGGCGCTCATCAACACGGTGGCGACCGCGCGCACCGCCGTCCACGCCGAGCATCTGAGCGAGCAGGTGACGTGGGCGCGTCCGGGCGCGGTCAACATCTACCAGAACATGACCTGGGCGATGCAGCGCGGCATGAACGGGCAGGCGTCGCTGGGCGCCTTGAAACAGATCGCGCTGATGGTGCAGCGCGAGGCGATGACGTTGAGTTTCAACGACGTGTTCCTGCTGATGGCGCTGGCGTTCTTTCTGGCGATCCCGCTGACCTTCGTCACCAAGCGTCCGCGCATGGCCGGGCCAGGCGGTGGAGGGCATTGATCCGGCCCGGCGTGCCAGCAGATTAGACGGCGCGCTCTGGAAGCCGCTATCATTCCGTCCGTTCAGGACTTTCCTGGCGGCTGATGAAGGGCGGCGTTCTTTTGGGACGGCTCGAAAAACTCCTCGATGGGCTGGATCTGGCCCACTCGCGCGGGATTGAGATAGGGCCGCTGGCCTCGCCGGCGGTCAGGAAGGATCAATCCCAGGTCCTGTATGTGGATCGCTGCGACCGTGACGCGCTGGTCGCCCACTATGCCCCGCAGGGCGTCGATACCAGCCAGATCGTCGCCGTCGATGCCATATGGGGCGAGCAGACCTTGCGTGAGTGCCTGTCGGACGCTGGCCTGTTCGACTACGCGATGGCCTCGCATGTGGTCGAGCATGTGCCCGATCTGGTCGGCTGGCTCTACGAGCTGGCGGAGATATTGCGGGTCGGTGGCCGCCTGGGGCTGGTCATTCCCGACAAGCGCTTCACTTTCGACTACCTGCGGCAGCCGACACGGATGAATGAGGTGATCGACGCCTACCTGCGTCGCAACCGGCGGCCGTCGCCGGCACAGATTTTCGACCACCACGCCAATGTGGCAAAGGTCAGCAACGTGGAAGCCTGGCGCGGCCCGCTTGACCCGGCCAGCCTGCAACGTCTCGGCAGCCCGCGCGGCGCGTTGGCGCACAGCCTTGCCTCGATGCGAAACGGCATTTATGTGGACTCGCATTGCTGGGTGTTCACCCCGCCCTCCATCCTCGATCTGTTCATGCAACTGGTCGATCTCGACCTGATGCCGTTCGCGCTGGACGCCTTCCATGAAACCGTACGCGATGATCTGGAAATGGTGATGGTGTTGCGCAAGGTCGCGCAACCGGCATCGGACGATGCGCGGTCGGTGCTCCGGGCGACTTTCCAACGGGGAGCAGATATGTTGGCTTCCTCATCGGGACGAGCGTCCGCCGGTGAACCGGAGTCGCGCCCGGAGGTTGCGCAGGCCACCATTCAAGCCTTGCAGGACGAGATTGCAGCCTTGCGTGGCTCCCGCTCGTGGCGCGCGGCGGTGGTGCTACAGCGGATGAAGCGACGGCTGGTCGGGTAGGGAGCGGACACATGGCGCAAGGCGTGGTGAGATGGGGCGTGTTGAGCACCGCCAAGATCGGTGTCACCAAGGTCATCCCAGGCCTGCAACGCAGTCCGATGTGCCACGTCGCAGCCATTGGCTCGCGCAGCATCGGGACAGCCGAACAGGCCGCGACGACGCTGGGCATCCCGCGCGCCTATGGCAGCTATGAGGCGCTGCTGGCCGATCCCGACATCGACGCGATCTATAACCCGCTGCCGAACCATCTCCATGTTCCGTGGACCATCAAGGCGATGGAGGCCGGCAAGCATGTGCTGTGCGAGAAACCGATCGCCCTGAACGCCACCGAGGCGGCCCTGCTGCTCGACGCCCGCGCGCGCACCGGCAAGTTGGTGGCGGAGGCGTTCATGGTTCGCCAGACGCCGTGGTGGCAGCGCGCCCGCACCCTGACGCGCGACGGCAGCCTGGGCGAGGTCCGCGCCATCCAGACCTTCTTCAGCTACATGCTCAAGGACCCGGCCAACATCCGCAACCAGGCCGATATCGGTGGCGGCGGGCTGATGGATATCGGCTGCTACGCCATCGCCACCGCGCGCTATGTGCTGGGCCAGGAGCCGAGCCGGGTGGCGGCGCTGATCCAGCACGACCCGGATTCGGGCATCGACCGGCTGACCAGCGCGCTGGTGGCCTTCCCCGAGGCGCAGTTGAGCTTCACCTGCTCCACCAGCGCCGCGCCGTACCAGCGCGTGGTCATCGTCGGCACCCGCGCGCGGGTCGATCTGCTGATTCCGTTCAACACGCCGACCGACGCCGCCTGCGTCATCCGCATCGATGACGGCTCCGACCTTGGCGGTGCCAGCGCCCAGGTCGAGCGATTCGAGGCGGTCGACCAGTACATGCTGCAAGGCGAGGCGTTCTCGCGCGCCGTGCTGGGCGAGGCCGCGTTGGAGTTCCCGATCGAGGACGCGGTGTTGAACATGCGCGTGATCGACGCGGTGTTCGCCGCCGCCGCGAGCGGGAGCTGGCAACCGGTTTGAAGCAGCGCCATCACGCCTGCATTCAAAGATCTTTCTTAAGCACCGCCAGCTCCATTCCGCCGCTGCGTGGGATACCGACACTGGCGTCGTTGTAGGGGAACGGCATTGTCGCCCCGGTGCGCTCGTAGCCACGCCGTTCGTACCACTCGATCAGGCGGATCCGGATGGAGATCACCAGCATCGACACACTCGCGGCACCCCAGGCGCGCGCCTGCTGCTCGGCATGCTCCAGCATCAGCCGTCCAAGCCCGTGCCGCTGCCGCTCTGGAGCAACCGAGAGCATGCCGAGAAAGCAGTGCATGGTGCCGTCCTCGTGCGGGATATCCTCCAGGAAAACGCACGCCAGGATCGGGCCGCCCTCATGGTCGCGCAGGCAGAGGATCATGCTCTGGTTCGGACCACTCAGGTCTTCGGTCAACGACACCAGATCCGTGCGGTCGCCATCGATCAGGTCCGCCTCGTGCGTCCAGCCCGCCCATGCTTCCGGCCCGCGATAGGTCTTGTTCACCAGATCGGCGACCGCCATCAGGTCGGCGCTCCTGGCGGGACTGACCAGGTAGCTGGGTGCGCGCCGCTCCAGGCCGGCATCCAACATCGCCAGCGCATGGATCACCGTGGCGCGGCGGACCTCGGCGCGGCTGCCGGGAAAAACCTCGCGTTCGGCGACTGTCTCCACCCCGCGCCGGGCCAGCGCGAACCATACCAGCCCGACCGGCTTGTCCTCGCCGCCTCCGCCTGGTCCGGCGATCCCGGTCACGGCGATGGCCACGTCGGCGGGCGAATGCGCCAGCGCGCCCTCGGCCATGGCGCGCGCGACCTGCTCGCTGACGGCGCCATGGCGCGCGATGGTGGCCCAGGATACGCCGAGCGACTGGTGCTTGGCCGCATTGGAATAGGTGACGAAGCCACGTTCCACGACGTCGCTGCTGCCCGGCCAGTGGGTCAGGCTGGCGGCGATCAGGCCGCCGGTGCAGCTCTCGGCGGTGGCCAGCATCAGGCCGGCGGCGCGGTAATCGTCCAGCACGGTGGCGGCGGTGGCAAGCGTCGTATCGTCAATCATCGTCCTGATCCTGCGGTAAGTCGCCCCGAGCGGATCGCGGTGCAGAACACCTGATAGTCCGCCCAGGTCTGGTCGGCATAGGCCACGGCGAAATCCGCCATTGCCAGATCGAACGCATCGCCATCGCCCAGGTAGCCGGCGATCCGTGCGGAGTCGCCCGTCCGCGCATGCGCCCGGGCCAGCGTGCGGCCGCTCAACTGCGCCGTGGGACGCAGCACATCCGCCTCGATCCGCCCGCTGATCGCGGCGAGGCGTGGGTCCTTGAGCTGGCGCACATAGAACTGGCGCGGCCCCAGCGGCTGCTCCGCCCAGCCCAGGAACACGTCGGCACTGGCCTGCATCAGCCGCTGGCCGCTGACCACGCGCTGGCCCTGGTGGCTCAGCACGCTCTCGCCGGCATAGGGCGCCAGCACCGAGCGGCGCGCCTCCTTCAACTGCAACAGCAATACATGGCCATCGGCGGTGGCGAACAGGCCGATGGCGCAGAAGGTGCCGACGCTGCCGACTCCCACGACCTTGAACGCAACATCGCGGAGGGTGTAGCGCTCGACCACCGCGCGCTGCTCGACCGGCAAGCTGTGCAGGTAGCCGGCGAACACGCCATGCGCCAACGCCTCCTGCTCGGGCAGCCGATACAGCAGCGGCGGCTTTTCCCGAAGCTTCAGGGCGTGGCCGTCTGCACTGACGAGATGGCTGTAGGCGTCGCGGTTCGCCGTCATGACTGCGGCCAGTTGGCTCCGCTCCCGCCGCCGCACGTCGCGGTCGCCGATGTCGTCGATGGCATGCTCCAGGTCGATGCGGCTGCGCCAGGCCGCAAGCGGCGGCAGCGCCGACAAGGCCAGCATCTGCAACCGATAGGCGCGTGCGGCGCGGCGCGCCAACGCCCGCGCCGCGCGGTCAGGCAGGCCGCGCACCCGGCCAGCGACGACGAGGCTGGTCGCAAGCCGCTTCACGTCCCACTCGAACGCGGCTGGCAAGGTCTCGTCGAAGTCGTTCACGTCGAACACCGGCGTGCCTTCCGGCGAGGCATGGGCGCCGAAGTTGCCCAAATGCGCGTCGCCGCACGCCTGCACCCGCAGGCCGGTGGTGGGGCAGGTGGCGAGGTCGCCGGCCATCAACGCCGCCGAGCCGCGCAAAAAGGCGAAGGCGTCGCCCTGCATGCGGGCATAGCGCACCGGCAGCAACTCGGCGATCAGGCCGGCATTGGCGCCGGCCAGCACCGTCACCGGATCGGCCCGGCCGCTCGGCGGCATCCAGGCGGCGTGGGCGTGGCGGGGCACGGACCGGCGCAGGTCCTGGCCGAGTTGCCGCCGCTCCGCATCGGTCAGCCGTGCCGTGTCCGCGAGCGAAAGCCCGTCGATCATACCATCACCCAGGGCCAGGCCAGCCGCACGACCAGCAACAGGGCCGCCGCCATTGCTCCGGCCGCCAGATCATCGCCCATCACCGCCCAGGGGCCGTACCTGCGGTCGATCCAGCCGACCGGCCCCGGTTTGGCGATGTCGAACAGACGGAACAGCGCGAATGCGAGCAGCAGCCCAAGTGGTGCCGACCTCGGCAACGCCAGCATGGCCAGCCACTGGCCGGCGAACTCGTCGATCACCACCCAGCCCGGATCGCCGGTCGCCGCCGCGCCGATCGCCCAGATGCCGACCCCCGTCGCCGCGACTACCGCCAATGCCAGCCATCCCGGCCCGCACCACAGCAGCCCGGCGCCCACCGCCAGCGCCGCCAGCGATCCCGCCGTGCCCGGTGCGCGCGGGGCATAGCCGCTGCCGAAACCGCTCGCGACCAGCCGGGCCATCCTCATGCCGGCGCCTGCGACCAGCGCAGCACCGGATGCGGCTGCGTGGCGTTCAGCTTGGCGCGATAGATAACCGTGTTCTCGACCACGCGCTGGACGTAGTTGCGGGTTTCGCCGAACGGAATCAGCTCGATCCAGTCGATCATGTCCGCGCCCGGGCCGCGCGGGTCGCCATAGGTGGCGATCCATTCCGTCACCCGCGCCGGCCCGGCGTTGTAGGCGGCGGTGGCAAGCGGCTCGGCGGCGCCGAACCGGTCGAGCAGCCCGCGCAGGTAGTCGGTGCCAAGCCGCATGTTGTAGCCGGGACTGGCCGTCAGCCCGGCCAATGATGCCGCAACGCCGAGCTTGTGCGCTTCGCTGGCGGCGGTGCCCGGCATCAACTGCATCAGCCCGCGTGCGCCGACCGGGCTGGTGGTGGTGGCGTCGAAGCTGCTCTCCTGGCGGATGATGCCGAGCGCCAGCGCCGCGTCGGGTGCGCCGCCGGGGGTTGCCGGCACATCCACCGCCACCGGCCAGCCGGCGTCGAGCAGCACCACGCCCAGTCGTCCCGCCTTGCGCGCCAGCGCCACCGCCGTCTCCGGCATGCCGAAGCCTGCGGCGAGATGCGCCGCCAGCGACAGGTCCGCCGGGTCGCCGGCCACATCGGCGAGCCGAAGCAGGAACGCCTGCGCCCGGTGCGGCTCGCCCCAGCCGACCAGATAGGCGCTGGCCCGCGCCAGTTCGCGGCTGGCGAAGCCGAGCGCGCGGTCGTGGTTCCAGCCCGGATCGCGCCGTGCCACGATGCGGGCGCTCAATGCCCTCGGGTCGGCGTCGAGGTCGAGTGCGGCGAGTTGGCCATAGAACGTGTCCGGCCACGCGGCGGCGGCGGCGAACTCACGGCTTGCCGCCGGCGCGTCGCGGGCCGCCTGTGCGCTGCGGGCTAGCCAATAATGCCCGCGTGCCTGCGAGATGGCGGCGGTCGACTCGGTCGTGAGCCGTGCGAACCGCAGCGCCGCCAGAGCCGGGTCGCCCAGCTTGCGCAGTGCGATCCAGCCGGCCAGGAACGCCGCTTCGGCCGCCTGCTCCGGCGCCACCTGCACCGCATCGTCGGCCAGGAAGTAGGCGCCGGGCGCGTCGCCATCGCGCAGCCGGTGCCGCGCCAGGATGTTGCGCTCGTTCCAGAACGCCGGCAGGCGGTCAGCGCCGGCGGCAAGTTCGGCCGCGACGCCACCACCCCGCCAGAGCGCCAGCGCCTCGGCATCGCGGCTGGCGCGGCGCAGCCATCGCGCCTGCTCCAGGAAGATGGCGGGATCGGCACGCTCGCCCACTGGCAATGCCGCCACCATGCCGGCGGCGGCCGGATCGTCGCGCCGCAACGCCAGCCGTGCCTCGGCGCGTGGCAGGTCCACAGCGGCCAGCGACGGCAGCAGGCGCGTGGCGGTAACAGGATCGGCCCAGGCGAGCCGGTCGAAGCGTTGCGACTGCTCGGCGGGACCGATCGCCGCAACCCATTTACGCAGGAAGTCGGCGTCCCACACCGCATCCGGCATCGCCGCCACCCAGGCCTGGCGCGCCATCTGGATGGCGTCGGCGCCCCGGTTCAGTTGCTGGTAGGCATCGGCGCAGCGGGCCAGCGCCGCCGCCGCCACGGGATGGCCGTGATCGCAAACCTGAACCGCCTCCGCCGCGTCCGGCTCGACCGCCAGCGCCTCATCGCGCCGCCGCAGCAGGATGCCCTGCTGCGGCCAATCCGGTGAGCTGGCCAGGAAGGCGGTGAGTTCGCCCAGGCCGGCATTGCCGGGCGAGAGCAGCCGGTAGTAGGTGACCAGCTTGCGTACTACCGGGTCAGGATACGCGCCGGCGGCCACGTCGGCATCGGCCCAACGCCCGCCGCGCACCAGCGCCATCACATCGGGCAGCCTGCCTTGGGCGCGCGCATGTTCGGGCCAGGAGGCGGCAAAGGCGATCAGGGCCACGACGACGATCCGGTACATGGTTGCCATGCTACCGCGCCCGCGCCTTGCGGCGCACCCCCCACACGCCTAGCTTGCGCGGCTCTTGCGAGGGATTTCCCATGTTCAAAGGCTCGATGGTCGCGCTGATCACCCCGATGCGGGCCGACGGGTCGGTGGACGAGGCGGCGTTGGAGCGCTTCGTCGAGTGGCAGATCGCCGAGGGCACGCAAGGGCTGGTTCCGGTCGGCACCACCGGCGAGAGCCCGACGCTCACCCATGACGAGCACGAGCGGGTGGTCGAGATCACCATCCGGGTCGCCGCCGGCCGCGTGCCGGTCATCGCCGGCGCCGGCTCCAACAGCACCGCCGAGGCGGTCAGCCTTGCGGTATCGGCGAAGCGCGCCGGGGCGGACGGCGTGCTGGTGGTGACGCCGTACTACAACAAGCCGACCCAGGACGGGCTGCTGCGTCACTACACCGCCATCGCCGATGCCGCCCAGCTCCCGGTCATCATCTACAACATCCCCAGCCGCAGCGTGATCGACATGACGGTGGAGACGATGGCCACGCTGGCCCGCCATCCCCACATCGCCGGTGTGAAAGATTCGACCACCAACTTGGCCCGACCGCTGCACACGACGCTCGCCTGCGGCCCTGGCTTCGCGCAACTCTCGGGCGAGGACCACACCGCCGTCGCGTTCCTGGCGGCCGGCGGCCACGGCTGCATCAGCGTCAGCGGCAACGTCGCGCCGCGCCTGTGCGCCGAGATGCACCACGCCTGGCAGGCCGGCGACGTGGCCGGCGCCATGCGGATTCAGTCGCGGCTGGTGCCGCTGCACGACGCCATGTTTTGCGAGAGCAACCCCGGCCCGGTGAAATTCGCCGCCAGCCTGCTCGGCCACGGCACCGCCACCACACGCCTGCCGCTGGCGCCGATCACCGCCGCCAGCCGCGAGCGGGTGCGCGCCGCGATGACGCAGGTCGGGTTGCTGAATTGAGGCGGCATGGCTGACACCAAGGTAAAATCCAAGCACGGCCTGATCTCGCACGGCATCGCCGCGCAGAACCGCAAGGCGCGCTTCGACTACACCATCAAGGAGACGGTCGAGGCCGGGCTGATGCTGAAGGGGCCGGAGGTGAAGAGCCTGCGCCTTGGCCGCGCCACGCTGACCGAGGCATGGGCCGGTGAACGCGACGGCGAGCTGTTCCTGTTCAACTGCTACATCCCCGAATACCAGGGCGGCGTGTTGAGCCGGTTCGAGCCGCGTGGCGCCCGCAAGCTGCTGCTGAAGGGCAAGGAGATCAACAAGCTGCTGGGCGCGGTGGCGCGTCAGGGCGTGTCGCTGGTGCCGTTGCAGATTCACTTCAACGATCGCGGCATCGCCAAGGTGCTGCTCGGGCTGGGTGAGGGGCGCAAGAAGTCCGACAAGCGCGTTGCCATCGCCGCGCGCGACTGGCAGCGCGACAAGGCGCGCCTGCTGCGCGCGCGTGGGTGAACCAGGAGAATCCATGACCGACGATCCGATCGCAAATGCCAAGCTGCTCGCCGCGAAGCAGAAATGGGCACGCGACGGTCGCCTGTTGACTGGCGCCATAGCCGATCCGGCGCAGCGGCTGCCGCCCGGCCAGCGCCTGACAGAGGACTGGCCGGTGCTCGACCTGGGCCAGCAGCCGGACATCTCGGCCCAGAGCTTTTACCTCGACATCCTTGGCCTGGTCGCCAACGCGCAGCACATGCGCTTAGCCGAACTGATGCGGCTGGGCGAGGACGAGATGGTGTCGGACATGCACTGCGTCACCCAATGGTCGCGCTACGACAACACTTGGCACGGCGTGCCAGCGCGGGCGCTGCTCGACCTGGTGCAGCCAGGCCCGGAGGTCCGGCACGTCCTGTTTACCGCGCGCGACGGCTACACCACCAACGTGCGGCTTGACCAGTTCGACCAACCCGACGTGCTGCTGGCCTCCACTTGGCAGGGTGCGCCGATCACGCGCGAGCATGGCGGCCCGGTCCGCGTGGTGATCCCACGGCTGTATCTGTGGAAATCGCCGAAATGGGTCTGCAAGATCGAGTTCAGCGCCACCGACCGGCCCGGCTACTGGGAACGCAACGGCTACAGCAACAACGCCGATCCCTGGCTTGAGGAACGTTATAGCTAGGCGTTCGCGAGCGTCAGCATCCGCTGCCGGAACAGCTCCGGCGGCAGCGCTTGGCTGAATAACGCGCCCTGGCCCTGGTTGCAGCCGCACTCACCCAGGAAGGCCCGCTGCGCCTCCGTCTCGATCCCGTCGGCGCACACGGCGAGGCCGAATGCGCGCCCGGTGGCGACGATGGCGCGCACGATGGCGGCGTCCTCGCAGTCGCCGGGCAGGTCGCGCACCAGCGTCCGGCCGATTTTCATCATCGTCAGCGGCAGCCGCTTCAACATTGCCAGGGTGGCGCAGCCGGTGCCGAACTCGTTCAGCGCCAAGCCCACGCCCAGGTCGCGGACCGCCGACAGGGTCAGCAGCGTCTCCGTGCCGACATTGACCAGCAACGACTCGGTCAGTTCCATCTCGAGCATCTCCGGCGGCAACCGTGATGCCTCAAGTGCCACCGCGACCTGCCGCAGGAAGCCGGGGTCACGCAGTTGCCGGGGCGACACGTTGACCGAGATTACGAGATCGCCGGGCCATGACGCCGCCTCCTCGCACGCCTTCCTCAGCATCCAGCCGCCAATGCGGATGATGTCGCCGGTCTGCTCGGCCAGCGGGATGAACACATGCGGCGCGATCGACCCGCTACGATGATGCGGCCAGCGCAATAGCGCCTCCCCACCCACCGGCTGCCCGGTCCGCAGCGACAGCCGCGGCTGGTAGTCGAGGAGGAAATTATTATGTCGCACGGCCATGCTGAGGTCGCGGCGCAACGACCGTTTTGGTACTGCAATCGGCATGGATGATATGGCATCGTCGAATGCCGCCTCCGGGCTAAAGAGACGTGACGCCTCGGTGAGAGCCAGTGATCGCATGACGAATCTCGCTTAGTATCAGTTCGTCTCAATTTCCGCTCTAAACCTGAATGACACGTTTAGAGTTTCGGCG